>NZ_JBFWVN010000014.1:0-57569 GCF_050246715.1 Methylocystis sp. | reverse complement strand
CGACTTCGAACGCTACGCCACGACCGTCGCCGCCTTCGTCAAACTCGCTATGATCCGCATCATGCTTAAACGTCTGACCCGTGCAACGTCTTGTTCATGAATCCAAACTTTTCGGATCGGCTCTTAGTCTCGTTGTCCGTCAGGATCACTGCTTGCGCCCCCAGCTTCAACAGCCGGAGGAGCCCATCCTCGCGGCTGCGCTCCGCAACGGCAGTTCGTCTGCCTTCTTCGTGCTACGGATCTAGGGATTGTGTAGCATGAAGCTTACAATCTTGCTAGATTGAGAGTGGTCACATGAATCCTATGACGATCCCGGGGCACGTCATTCGTCGGATCTCAGCGTAATGAGTTGTCGGCAGCCTGCGGCAGGACGGATTGGGGCGCGCTTTCCACCCCTGAACTGAACCCGACGTGGGGATGGAGGAGCGTGAGGGCTGGTAGGTTATGATGTCGTTTCGTGAAGCTCAGGCGGTCGAAGACCTGGCGGACCTTCTCTACGATTTCCTCCCCGGAAGCGGAAACAACAGGACCGCGTTTCCGCTTGCCGCTGCACAGGCTGGTGTTGGCGATCTATGGGTCCCAGGCAGCAAGCGACCCGCGATCGTGCAGCTCTTGAGCGCGACGCTCGAACAGCGCCGGTCGTGTTTCACGAAGCTAATCGTGGCGATCGTCCGACAGGCGATGACCTACCGGCGCGGAAAAGGAATTCCCCTGAGCCGCGAAGAGATTGATCGGCTGAACATCCTTCTTCCCGGCATCCAATTCAAAATCCCCGAGTTGCTTGATCCGAGTTTTCTCAGCAGCTTCGGCTCGGTAAAGGCGGGGGAGCCTGCGCCGCAGGCGTCTTCGACGTTGAGTGAGTCGAAGGCCCAGGAACTCGCGACGCTGCTCGTTGAGATCACCAAGCTCGACCCCCAGGCGCGAGGTCTGCGATTCGAAGGCTTTCTTAACGAGCTGTTCGCCGGCTTTGGGCTCTCGCCGCGTGGATCGTTCCGTCTCGTCGGCGAGCAGATCGACGGCAGTTTCAAGCTGCATGGTCAGACCTATCTGGTGGAAGCGAAATGGCACGGGCCTCAGATCGGCTTCGCCGATCTGATGACGTTTTCCGGTAAGGTCGGCGGAAAGGCGTCGTGGTCGCGCGGACTGTTCGTTAGCAATTCCGGTTTCACAGCCGAGGGGCTCGAAGCGTTCTCGCGCGGACGGCAAACCAATCTGATATGCGCGGACGGGCTCGACCTCTATGAGGTGCTCTCGCGCAAGGTCTCATTGATCGGGGTTTTAGAAGCGAAGGAACGTCGTGCTGCCGAAACTAACCGAGCATTCGTTGCTGTGCGAGATCTGAATCTCTGAGGGAGTTGAAGAGGTTTGGGCGGTGATGACGGTATAGCCAGCGAGGTGTAGGCGATTACGCATCGTACCGCAGCGTACAGATGGCGGGGCGGGCTTGGTCGATGTCGGGTGAGCTTCCTCGACCGTGTTCGGCGATAGATGGTGGAAGGTGCGTTTCGCGAAAGCAGCCGAAAAATACAATGTTTTCAGGAGCGCGATTTTTTGACGGATTGGCTGACGGTATAACGAGCCGCGAAAATTTTTTTGACGGGCAATTTCAATGCGTTATGGGGGCAGGAAATAATCGAGTGGGAGTAGAGGAAACGGCGAGATTGGCGTAGAATTTCTAAGGAAAAGCAACGATTTCGAAGGGTTGGAGTTATGACCGTCAACCGATTATCGCAGGTGTGTGCTGGATTTCGATATGTTCTTGAATGCTCTCGATATTTATTTTGAATTGGTTGACGGGGTAGCTTAGTAGAGAGAGTTGTTAACGGTATTTTTGACGGTTTTTTGTCGAGAGTAAATTGCGGCTGAAGCCTATGCCGTCAAATTGACTCGGCTCGCCTGACGGTATTTTGCGACCATCCTCCAGCCGCCATTCATGTGAATATAGGGGCAGCTTGGATCTTTACGGTCTTACTCGGTTGTCGAGCTCCGTCGTGTGTTACGGCAAGAAGCCACAAGGGCTTCAAATTTGATTGCGTGCCGGTCGGAACCGTCGGCTGGATTGCGTCGGAATTCGCGCGCCACTTTACGCCTCAAAAAGAATGGCCGATCCCACAAAAATCTGCCGGATTGGTGTTGTTTTGCGACGGATCGTTACACGATCGTCCTGATTTCGTGGGCTGCAGCTCAAATAGCCGTCGTCCATGGTTCGATGACAGTGAGACCAGCGGCCGCGAATGCGCTGGCGTCGCGCGAAGCGACCACGAAATCGTGCGAGGCGGCAATCGCGGCGATATAGCCATCAGGCGTCGGGAAGCCTTTTCCGGCGACGCGCGCCTTTACCGCAAGATCTGCATAGCGGCGCGCCGCGTTGGTATCGAACGGCAGTGTTCGATCCACAAACAAATCTAGCACTCCATTAAGCGCGGTGGTGAGCTTGTCCTTGCGCTTGCCCTTGGGAAGCGTGCCAATTCCGAACATCAGCTCAGCGATGGTAACGCTGGAGATATAGAGCGTCTCCGCGGCCTGTTCATCGAGCCACTGGCGAACCAGTGGATTCGGCTCGGGTTTCATTGCCTCGGAGACGACGTTGGTGTCGAGCAGGATCATTCGAAACGGAGTGGCTGAGCGGGGTTGGTGTCGCGGGCCTGCTCGAGGGCCGCGACATCGGCGTTGGTGAGTCCGATTTTCCGGCTTATCTCTGCAATCGCAGTGCCGAGACGCACCCGCCCCTCCGGTCTCACAGCGGCCTCCAGGATGGCGCGCATTTCGGCTTCAGCGCTGCGATTGTGCTGCGCAGCGCGGACCTTTAAGGCGCGATGGGCCTCCTCGGAAAGATTGCGAATGGTCACGGCGGCCATGATGGCGGCTCCAAAAAAACGATAGCGCTGATAGCAGCGTAGGAAATATGCTATCATTAGTCAAGGGAGAGATGCGGCGCTTTCTCGCTGTCGAATTTCCAGACGGGGGGAGGTTCTCTCCGTGTCGGCGAGGTTCGCCGGGGCCTGATGGCAAGGAAAAATCTGGCGGCGCCATTGGCAACACGTCCTGCCTCTTATTATTGCGCTTGAACGTGCGGCAGACCGCTTCTCGCCGCGTGGGCCCCAATGATGATCGGCGACACTCCGTGGTCGTCGGCTCAGCGGGAGCGTGGCTGCGCCCCGAAGTGATTCCGGATTTCCGTGAGTGAATTGACGAGCGATCAATGTCGACAGGAAAGGGGGCAGGCTCCCGGTAATCTAAAGCGAGAGTAGACAACAAATGAGCAGGTTTGCACAGGGCTAAGAAATGTATGGATGGTGGACGGGCTCTGGCAAGGATTGCCGTGGGGAAGCCCAAGGGTTTGTAGAAGGAGGACTCCGTGTTGGGCGAGAGCGCCAAAAGTAGGCGCGAATTCGAACTTCAGATCGAGCAAACCCGAACTCGCCTAGCCGCAAATGAGGTCGAGCGGATGGAGCTTGAGGCTCTGCTTGCCGATCTACTGAGCCGGCAGGCGAAGCAACCGCCCGAAACGCGTCAAGAAAACGTTTTTGCGGACAAGGTCATCATTAGCAGCGCATCCTCCAGCGTTGATAAGATTACGTTATTCCGGCGCCTGTTCGCCGGTCGCCCTGACGTATTCCCCGCTCGCTGGGAAAATCGGAAGACCGGTAAATCCGGCTATGCGCCGGCATGCGCCAACGAGTGGTTCAGAGGGATTTGCGGAAAGCCCCGGGTGAAATGCGGGGAGTGCCCCCATCAAGCCTTCATCCCGGTCACTGACGAAATCATCGAAAAGCATCTGCGCGGCGGCGACGGGTCACGCACTCTTGGCGGTGACTTCGTGGCGGGCGTTTATCCGCTGCTTCCCGACGAAACCTGTTGGTTTCTGGCCGCCGATTTCGATAAGGAAAATTGGGCGGCTGATGCGTTGGCTATGTTGGAGACGTGCCGCGCCAAAGGGGTGCCTGCCGCGCTTGAGCGTTCACGATCCGGCAATGGCGGTCATGTCTGGATTTTCTTCTCGGAGCCGGTTCCTGCACGCACAGCCAGGCAACTTGGCGCCGCAATGCTGACGGAGACGATGGAACGCCGCCCCGAGATAGGGTTTGGCTCGTACGATCGGTTCTTTCCAAGCCAGGACAACATGCCTGTCGGTGGCTTCGGCAACCTGATCGCGTTGCCTTTGCAGCGCAGGGCGCGCGAGCTTGACAACAGCGTTTTCATCGACGAGGACCTTCGCCCATATGAGGATCAATGGGCTTTCCTGGCGGCGATACCAAGACTATCTGCCAATGCCGCGGCGAAAATTGCTGGTGCCGCAGAGATGCGAGGCCGTGTCCTCGGGGTCCGCATGCCGGTCGAAGACGAGGATGCAGACGAACCGTGGCGCATGACGCCGTCGCGACGTCCGAAGGCTGGCCCGCTCGGCGTACCGCTTCCCAGCAAGATCACGATCGTCATGGCCGACCAGCTGTATATCGATCGGACCAATTTGCCGCAGGCGATGACGGCACGGCTTATACGCTTAGCAGCCTTTCAGAACCCCGAGTTCTATCGTGCGCAATCCATGCGGTTCCCGACCTTTGGCAAGCCGCGGATCATCTCTTGCGCTGAACTCCATCCGCGTCATGTGGGATTGCCACGAGGGTGTCTCGACGAAGTTGTCGAACTGATCCGCGGTGAGGGTGCCGAGGTTGAGTTAGACGATCAAAGAGCGATCGGTAACCCGCTTCCGAGCGGGGTGCAATTCCAGGGAACGCTGCACAGCCTGCAAATAAATGCATTCGACGCCTTGGCGCCGCATGACTATGGCGTGCTTGCGGCGACCACTGCATTCGGCAAAACGGTTGTGGCCGCTGCGCTCATTGCTCAACGGGCCCGTAATACGCTTGTTCTTGTGCATCGTCGAGAGTTGCTGAGCCAATGGGTGGAACGCCTCAAGGCATTTCTCGATATCGATCCGAAGGATATCGGCATCATCGGCGGCGGGCGCCGCAGGCCGACCGGAATCATTGACGTCGCGCTGATCCAGAGCCTCGTACGGCAAGGGGAAGTATCCGACCTGGTGGCGGACTATGGTCATCTTGTCGTTGACGAATGCCACCATCTGTCAGCGGCGAGCTTTGAGCTTGTGGCCCGTCGGGCAAAGGCGCGATTTGTCCTCGGCCTGTCCGCAACCGTGGCGCGTAAGGATGGCCACCACCCGATCATTTTCATGCAATGCGGTCCGGTTCGACATCGTGTTGACGCGCGCGCGCAGGCGGCCGGTCGAGGAGTCGCTCACCGCGCGAAACTTCAGTCGACCGAATTTCAGTTACCGCAGCCGCTGGCTGCCGCGGACCGTCCTTCCATGTCGGCGGTCTACGGTGCAATCGTCCAGGACGAGTCGCGCAACAATTTGATCTTCGACGATGTGCTGAAGGCATTGGAAGCCAAGCGTTCCCCGGTTGTGCTGACGGAGCGGAGGGACCATCTCGAATACCTCCAAAGGCGCTTCTCGCACTTCGTGCGCAATCTCGTTGTCCTTCGGGGTGGGATGTCTGCCGGCGAACGCAAGGCGGCTGAGGCTGCCCTACAAGTAGCCGATGGCCAGGAACGGCTTATTCTTGCTACAGGGCGGTATCTCGGTGAGGGTTTCGATGATCAAAGGCTCGACACGCTCTTCCTCACGATGCCCATATCCTGGAAGGGTACGCTGGCCCAGTATGTAGGTCGCCTCCACCGCCAACACGCCGGAAAGACCGAGGTTCTGGTCGTCGACTATGTCGACGAGCTGGTCCCAGTTCTGGCGCGCATGGCTACAAAGCGGCGACTTGGATATCGGGCGCTTGGCTACACCGTTGATCAGGTCGTGTCCAAATGGGACTCTAGATCTACGAATGTTGAAAATGATTTGCTGAACGGAACGGAATGAATTTCGATGAAATCTAAGCGCCGCACCATGAATTCCGCCACCAAGCGGAACAAGGAACCCAAACTCTCGCGGACCCATGCTCCCCCCAATCTTTCGCCGGTGGATTGGCAACGTGGCTTGCGCCGGCAGTTCGGCCGCGAGCAAGCCTTCGGCCTCGAAAATCTCTACAGCGAACCTTTTTTCTCGGAGTTTAGAGTCAGCAATCCTGTTTCCAAATCCAGCTATCGCGTGGTGATTCGGGGCTTGGGGGCAGGCGGCAATTTCTGTTCCTGCCGGGATTACGCCACGAGCGAGCTGGGAACTTGCAAGCATATTGAGTTCACGCTCGCCCGACTGGAGAAAAAGCGCGGTGCCAAGACGGCGTTTGCGCGGGGCTACCAGCCCGCCTTTTCCGAACTGTATCTGCGCAATGAAGGGAAACGCAGCTTGCATTTTAGGGCTGGAACGGATTGCCCGCCTGCATTGAGGAAGGCCGCTGCCGGTTTGTTCGACGCCGAACACAATGGGAGGCTGCCCGACGAGCGCCTTGGCGAACTCGAGCATTTCATGGCCATAGCATCTAAGGCCCGTCACGAGTTGCGCGCCTACGACGACGCTCTCGATTTCGTGGCCGGACGGCGAGATGCGGACCGACGAGTAGCCAAGCTCGCGCAATTGTTCCCGCGCGGTGCCGCCGATCCGAAGCTGCGGGCGCTATTGAAGGCGCCGCTGTATCCCTATCAGGCGGAGGGCGCGCTATTTGCGGCGAGAGCCGGGCGGGCGCTGATCGGCGACGATATGGGCCTAGGGAAGACGATACAGGCGATCGCCGCGGCAGAAATACTGGCAAGGCATTTTGGCGTCTCAAAAGTACTGGTGGTCTGCCCGACCTCGCTCAAATACCAGTGGCAAAGCGAGATCGTGCGTTTCACTGGCCGAAAAGGCGGAAATGCTGCGCGCGTGATCAGCGGCGGTCGAGGGCAGCGGCAGAAGGACTACGCCCTCGATGATTTCTGCAAGATCACGAACTACGAGAAGCTCAGTCCGGATCTTGACCTTATCGCCGCTTGGGCGCCCGAGCTGGTGATCGTCGATGAAGCACAAAGGGTGAAAAACTGGAACACGATCGCGGCGCGCGCTTTGAAACGGGTCGATAGCCCATATGCCATCGTGCTTACTGGTACGCCATTAGAAAACAAGCTGGAAGAGCTGATTTCAATTGTCCAGTTTGTCGATCAGCACCGGCTTGGACCAACCTGGAAGCTGCTGCATGAGCATCAGGTCAAGGACGAAGCCGGGCGCATCACCGGTTATACCGGCCTTGAGAAAATCGGTCAGACTTTGGCGCCAGTCATGATCCGCCGGCGCAAATCGGAGGTGTTGAAGCAGTTGCCCAGCCGGACCGATCAAAACCTACTGGTGCCGATGACCGAGATGCAAATGCTCTATCATCAGGAAAACGCCGACGTGGTGGCTAGGATCGTCAAGCGCTGGCATAAGACCGGATTCTTGTCCGACAAGGACCAGCGGCGGCTGACCTGTGCGCTGCAGAACATGCGGATGTCGTGCAACAGCACGTATCTGCTCGACCTGGAAACTGATCATGGTGTCAAGGCTGACGAATTGGCTGAGTTGTTCGAGGAGTTGTTAGTCGAGCCTGCGGCCAAGGTGGTGGTGTTTTCCCAGTGGACACGGACCCATGAAATTATCATCCGCCGACTCGAAAAACGTGATCTCGGCTACGTCAGCTTCCACGGGGGCGTGCCATCGGACAAACGGCCGGCATTAGTTGAGCGGTTCCGTGACGACCCCGCCTGCCGCGTGTTCCTATCTACCGACGCGGGTAGCACTGGCCTCAATCTGCAACATGCCTCCACACTGGTGAACATGGATTTGCCGTGGAACCCAGCCGTTCTCGAACAGCGCATCGCGCGCATCCATCGCATGGGTCAAATTCGGCCGGTCAGAGTCATCAATTTTGTGGCGAAGGGCACCATTGAGGAGGGTATGCTTTCGGTGCTGGCTTTCAAGCGTTCTTTATCAGCGGGCATTCTCGACGGCGGCAGCAGCGAGATTTCGCTCGGCGGATCGCGGCTCAACCGTTTCATGAAGGACGTGGAAAACGTCACCGGGCGCATGGGTGAGGGTGAGGCCGTGACGGCAGCTGAGGAAATAAGGAATATCGGCACTGCTGGAGACTCTGGATATGGGGAAGATGCAAATTCGGAAGCGAATATCGAAGCAAGTGAAATGGCGATCGCACGGGCTGATGAGGCTGGATCATCACCCCGCGAGGTAAGTCCCAATCCGTGGCAGGCCTTAGCGCAGGTGGGTGCGCAGTTTGTTGCTGCTCTCGCGGCCGCCAACGATCCCAGTGCTCCCGCACATCCATGGATTGAGCGGGATGCAGCCACCGGCGCACGAAGCCTCAAAATACCTCTGCCGCCGCCAGAGACCGCGAGACAACTCGCCGATGCGTTTTCCGCGCTCGCGGACCGATTGGGAGGCAAGACCGCGGGTACCTGAGCATCATCATCGGGACCCCGCAGTCTGGGTCAAGCCCCATGACCAATCCAGTCCAGCATCGGGAGCAAACAAGCGAATGAATCCTTCCAGCGAGATAGCGGATGACTTGTCAGGGTGCCCGTTCCAGTTGTTGCGAACACACTTGCCCGATTTCCATTCCAACTTGATGCACCCGTAGCGGCGTCTCGCATCACGTTTTGCTTGTCGCTGACGGTATTTTCATCTACCGGGTCTGGATGGTCGACGGTGAGCTGAAAGGACGAAATTCGTCCGGAAGATGCCGATAGATGCTGAAATCTCGGAAAATTTTTTCGGCCGGTTTTCCCTTTGAAATCAAGAGCGTTTCATTTTGACGGCACGTCTGCCAGTATTTATGGCGTATCCAGCAGAAATGTTCTATCTATATCAATTGCTTACAGACAATGTTAATGATTGAGTGGGGGATGTTCGCGGTGACCTCAATCGATCGGAAAATGAAAGGCATTTCTTGGACCGTTAGGCAGCAGACCCATCGCTTCTAATGAGCTTCTAATTTTTAAAACACTTGCTTTGGATAGGTGTGCGTCCATCATAACTTTTTGAATCTTATGGTGCCGATTGCAGGATTCGAACCCGCGACCTACTGATTACAAATCAGTTGCTCTACCAGCTGAGCTAAACCGGCCCTGGCGTCGATAAAGGCGCGTCGCGCGACTTCTCTATGCGTCCAAGCCGGCGCGAAGGTCAATCCCGTGCTCGGGCCCATCATCCGAGTCGCGTCGTCACGACGCTCAAGGCGGCGGCGCAAGCGTTCGACACGTTGAGGCTCTTGATCGGCCCCGGCAGATCGAGCCGCGCGACGGCGTCGCAGCGCTCGCGGGTGAGACGCCGCAAGCCCTTGCCCTCGGCGCCGAGCGCCAAAGCCAGCGGCTTAGACAGCGCGATGGTCGAGAGCGAATCAGCGCCTTCCGAGTCCAGCCCGATTCGGGCATAGCCGCGCTCAGCGAGTTCGTCGAGGGCGCGCGCGAGATTGACCACCGAGACGATCGTCACGAATTCCAGCGCGCCCGATGCGGCTTTGGCGAGCGCGCCGGAGAACTCCGGACTGTGACGCTCGGTGACGATCACCGCGTCGACGTTGAAGGCGCAGGCCGTGCGCAGAATGGCGCCGACATTATGCGGATCGGTGATCTGGTCGAGCGCCAGCACGATTCCGCTGTCGCTGACGATGTCGGAAATGTCCGCTTCCGGCAGCGGACGCGCCTCGAGCATCAGGCCTTGATGCACGGCCTCGGCGCCGAGCCTGCGTTCGAGATCGCGCGCGTCGACAAGGCGCGGCTCGAGTCCCGCCGCATTGGCGAGATCCTTGATGCGCGGCAGCGCCGTTTCGGTCGCGTAAAGCGTCAGCAGCTTGCGCCTTCGCGCCGTCAGCGCGGCGCGCACCGGATGGGCGCCGTAAAGCGCGACGACATCGGGCGAGGCGGGGCGGAACGGCCCACGCGCCTCGGCCGGCGGGGCAGGGGCGTGGCGGCGCTTCTCAGCCGCGCTGCGGTCTTTCGGCGGCGCCCGGCGAGTCATCGCAGCATGGCCGTCTTGACCCACCATCCGGGATGTTGGGCGCGGATGACTCGCGCCGCGCGGACGGCGTCGCGCCGCGTCGCAAACAGCGCGAAGCAGGTCGCGCCGGAGCCAGACATGCGCGCGAGCTTGCAGCCGCGCGCGGCGCGCAGAATCGCGAGCGCATCGACGATCACCGGCGCCTGAAGGCAGGCGGCGTCTTCGAGATCGTTGCGGCACTTTGCAAGTGCGGCGAGAAGCTCGGCTGCGCTTGGCTGCGCGTCGATCTCGATACGCGCGGCGCGCCCAAATGAAGCGCCAGGCTGCAGTCCGAGCGCGGCGAAGACCGGCGCCGTCGCGACCGGAACGCCGGGATTGATCAACACCGTCGGCAGCGGCGGCAAAACAATCGGAACGCCGAGACTTTCGCCAGCGCCGCGCATCATTCGGGCCTGCGGCTCAAGGCAGACCGGCACGTCAGAGCCGATCGCGCGCGCTGCTTCGTGAATGCGCGGGTCGTCGAGCGCGAGATCATTGGCTTTCGCCAAAAGGCGCATCGCGGCGGCGGCGTCCGACGAGCCGCCGCCGATGCCTGCCGCCACGGGCAGGCGCTTCTCAAGGCGAAATCGGCCGAGCCGCAGGCCAATTATTTCTTCTGAGAGCCTTAGCGCGGCGCGCAGCACGAGATTGTCGTCGCCGGCGCCGGCGGCCGAGGAGGTCGGTCCCGAAATGTCGAGCGACAGCGCTTCGTTCGGGACGAGGGACAGCATGTCGCCCGCGCCGGAGAAGGCCACAAGGCTTTCGAGCTCGTGGTAGCCGTCCTGCCGCCGGCCGAGCACATGAAGCGTAAGATTGATTTTCGCCGGGGCGCGAGTCGTCAGCATCTAACCCCGGTCTCCGCAAGTGGGGTGCGAATTCGCGGAGGCCGTCGAACTGGAGCGGGCGAAGGGATTCGAACCCTCGACCCCAACCTTGGCAAGGTTGTGCTCTACCCCTGAGCTACACCCGCATCCGTCGCGCCGGCAAAGCCTGTCGCCGAACCGTCGCGGGCGTCGTTATGCCGGAAACGAATTTGCTTTGCAACTGGGCGATGGGCCCGCCTTCGACGCTCCGGAAGGGACGGGCTCCCGGAGCGTCGCAGCTCTACTGGATCATGCGCGCCGTCCTGCCGGTGTGTCCTGTGATGTTTGCGCTGTCGGGCGAAATCCAATGCGGCGCCCAGGTGAGGCCGACGACGACGAAAGCTGTGATGCCGATCAGATACAGCAAGATTTTGCCGGTTTCGCGGTCGTGAACATTGACTGCCATTTGCTTCTCCCATTGTTCTCCGGCTGGCCGGAAGGAAGGGACGGCGACGGGCGATGCAGCGGTGACAGCCGCCGCCGTCCGCCAGGACAGCTACAGGGGGGACTGCCGTGGCTGACACGCAGTTTGCGGAGGCGGTTGTGAACAACAAGGACCACAGAGAGTATTTCATATAGTCAAATACTTGGTATCATCAGATTTATACTTCTTGGACCCAGGAGCCTCCGACATGTCTCACGCTTTGAGCGATCAAGACATCATCGATCTGCTCGCGCTCGAGCCGAACGCGACATGCGGCTTCGTCCGCATCACCTATATGAGCAAGCTCTCTATCGGCGCCGACGCGCTGCCGCCGCCTTTCGCACGCAGAGGACCAGCGGGTTCGGCGCTCTATTTTCTGGTGACGCCACATGCGCCGGTGCGGCTGCACCGGATTCGCAATGATCAACTCTATCATTATTACCTCGGCGACCCGCTGGAGCTATTTCTGCTCCACAACGACGGCGCCGCTGAGCGCGTCGTGGTCGGACCGGATTTGCGCGCCGGCCAGCGCGTGCAGCTGCTCATTCCCGGCGACACGTTTCACACGGCGCGGCTTTTGGGGCGCGGACGCTGGTTTCTTGGCGCAAGCACTGAATGGCCGGGCGTCACGCCGCAGGACGTCGAGATCGGCGAACTCGATCAGTTGGCGACAAAATACCCCGGCGTCGCGACTGAGATCCGCGCCATAGCGGCGTCGGTCAGAGACGTTCCGGCCGCGGGCGCTCCGAGATAACGTCTATTTGCATTCCTGCACGGCGCGGGCGAGCGCGTCCGACAGCCCTCTGAGCGAATAGGAGTCGGTGGTGTTCGTGCCTCTTGACGAAGAGGCCTTCACGATGAGCTTTGAGCCGCCGCGCAGCGCGCCGACGAATTCCCGCTCCCGCGCCTGATCCTTCACCCAGGCGTTGGCCCCCTTGGTGATCAGCTCGAAGCTGTCGCCGTCGATGTCGGCGATCGCCGCTGAGCCGTCCTTGGTCGGATAGCCCAGATTAATCGCGACTTCGTTGTGAATATTCTCGGCCGGCCGCGTCGAGATAAAGATATAGGCGGCGGAATCCTTGAGCTTCGCTTTTGGCGCGCGCTCCTTGGGCTGTCCGAGCGCATAGCAGGTCCGGCTGCGCCCGCTCTGGGCGGCGTAGGCCCCCCATTCTCCGAAACTGCCGAGCTGCTCCGGTTTTTCCGAGCCTTTTTTGGCTGAGGGCTTGTCGGTCTTTTCGCTTTTCGGGTCGTTCCTGGCCGGCTTGCGCTTGTTGGCGGACTTGCCGCCGGCGTCTTCAGCCGGCGCTTCTTCTCCCGGCTTGGGCTTCGCTTCCGCCGCGGTGAGAGCGAGGGCCACGGCCAGTCCGGCGGCGAGGGCGACGAAAAGTCTGGAGCGCGTGCGACACTTTCTAAGCATAGGCGCGGATTCTAACGATGGTGGCGGGCGCGAACAAGAGCCTAAGCGAAGCTCGAAGACATTGGGCTCCGGCACTGCTGAGCTTGGCCTTTACCATTGACAAGCACATAAGCCGCTGCTTTTTTATAGCGGAGCTATAGGCTGTGGGGTCGTCCGTGTTCGTAGCCGAATTTACCGTCGGCAGGCGCGCGCCTCGCGCCAGTTTGCGGCGTCTGCGTCGGGCAGGCGCGCGACTCACAGCCGTTGCGTTCGCACAGTTTTTTCTTGTTGCCGGCTTTACGCCGGTTTCAGCTCAGGAGAATTGCGCGCAGTTCTCCAACCCGGAGGAGCGCTATTATTGCGAGCGCCTGACAAGCGATCAATCCGCGCTGCTTCAGACTTTCGCCGGATATCCTAACTCGCCCGCGGGAAAAGACCTGCTCGACCGAAATCTCGCGGCGATTGAAGCCATCTATGCCGGCGCGACACAAAATCAGCGTGACCAAGCGAAGCTCAATCAAATTACGGGCCCCTTCATAACGGTGCAAGCCAATCTCTGGGGCATGATTTCAACATCGAGCGCATATCCGCTCAACGCCTCGTCTTTCACCAACTTTCCAAGCGTCGCGATCAACGCCCCTCTGGCGACGACGATCGTCGGCGAGATGAGCGACAACGCCCCACCTCAGGTCTACACAAAAATTGAAGACGTGCTGGCCAAGCTCAGAGACCATATTGAGCAAATCGGCACGCTTAAGGACAATTTCCACGCCTACAACGACTATTACGTACAGCAGCTCGGTCTCGTCACGAGTTGGGGCGGGTCGGTCTCCGATCCATTCACCAACGACCTGCGCCCCTACCAGGTGTCGAAAGCCATCGCCGACAATCCGTTCACGAATCCGGATTGCGCGACGGCGTCGCCGACCACGAACTGCTTGGGGTGGGACACGAACCAAACCGTGCCGTCGTTCCCCAGCGGCCATTCGATCATGGGCAACACTTCGGCCCTTTACTACGCCATGCTGATGCCTCAGGCGTATCAGAGCATGATGGTGTCGGCCCAGCAGTTCGGCCTGAGCCGGAACATTCTGGGCGTGCACTATCCGCTCGACATCATCGGCGGGCGGGTGCTGTCTTACTACCTCATGACGCAACTCATGGCCGGCGAGCCGCTCTACGCCGACGCCTACAAATTTTATACAGGCGGCGATGATTTCGCTACGCAGTTCAAGGAACTCTATAAGGATCTGCAAGAACACATCCGTGACGTGGCGGGCGCATCCGCCATTGCCGTGCCCTATGCCGATTGTGCTGGCGCGGCCGTGGCGAATTGCATCGCCAATGGCGTTTTCCCGACCGCCAGCGCGCTCACCGCCGCCAACCAGGCCTATGTGTCGCAGTCGACTTATGGTCTGCCGTCGATCTTGCCGGCGAGCAGCGGGAATGTCGCGCCGGCGAATTCCAATCTCCTGATCGCTTCACGCTTTCCCTATCTCAGTTCCTCTCAGCAGCTTGACATTTTGACGTCGACCCTGCTGCCGGCGGGCGTGCCGCTCGATGACGGCAGCGGCTGGGCGCGACTGAACCTTTACGCGGCGGCCGGCGGCTACGGCGCGTTTAATTCAGGGACGGTGTCGGTGACGATGGACGCCTCGAAGAACGGGTTCCACGCCATCGATTTTTGGACCAACAATATTAGCGGCAGCGGCGGGCTCGCGCTTTCCGGTTCCGGCACGCTGGTGCTTGGCGGCGACAACACTTACACCGGCGGCACGACGGTTGGCTGCGCTCCAGGCATCGGCTGCGCGACGCTGGCGTTGAGCGGAACGATGGTCGGCGACCTCACGACCATGCGGGGCGCGAGCTTCGTCACGGGCGGCGGCTATCAGGTGGCCCCAGGTTCGACGCTCGTCAACGGCGGCGTTTTTCAGTCAGTCAACGCTTCGCTTGTGAATCTGGGAACGCTCTCGAACACCGGCGACATGCTGAGCAACCTCGTCAACGGCGGTGACGCGACCAATGCTGGCGTGATCTTTGGCAATGTCTACAATTTCGGATTCTTCTCCAACGCCAACAGGGTGAACGGAGACTTCGTCAACGCGGGCGTGCTGGCGGGCGGCGGCGAGATAAACGGCGACGTGCTCAACGGCGGCGCGATCGCTCCTGGCGATTCGATCGACACGCTCACGATCGCCGGCGATTATACGCAACAGGCGGGCGGCTCGTACCAGGTCCAGGTCCAAGGGGACGGCGGAAGCGATCTCATCCAGGTCGGCGGCGCGGCTGTGATCCAGGGCGGCGCGGTCAATGTCTATGCCATGCCTAGCTCCATTCTTGGCATGCGCACAACGTACCGCATCGTGAACGCCGCCGGCGGCCTCTCCGGGGCCTATGCTTCGGTCAACGAGAACTATCCCTTTCTACAATCGAGCCTGAGTTGTGATTCCAACGGCGTCTATCTGAACACGCAGGTTGGCGGGTTTGCAGCGGCGGCGCGCACGCAGACGCAGTTAGCCGTCGGCGCGGCGCTAGACGCCGGCGTCAACATGGCCATCGGCGATTTTGCCGCGGTGCTCGGCGCTCTGGCCGTCAACACCACGTCCAACGCCCAGGCCCAAGCGGCCTTGACGGCGCTGAGCGGCAATGAATACGCCGCTTTTTCGAGCGCCATGGTGCAGGGCGCGCAGCTTTTTATGAATAATTTCGCGAATATGAACAATTTCGCAGATCAGGCCAGCCGCGGCTCGACGAACGGCGCTTGGTATGCGCTGGCCGAACCGTGCAAATACGCTTGCGATGCCACGTCCCGTCCGGTTTGGAGCGTTTGGGGCGGTCCCCTAGGGGGACTAGGCTCCATCGGCGCAGACGGGAGCACCGGCAAGGTCACCTACAATTTCGGCGGCTTCGCCGCTGGGGTTGACCGGACGATCACGCCCAATGTGCGGGTCGGCGTCACAGCGGGTTATCTCGCGGGCAGTCAATGGATCGGCGGCTTCAACGCCAAGGGCGGATCGGACACCGTTCTGGCGGGCCTCTATGGGGGTTACGCCGAAGGGCCGATTTACGCCGACGCGCTCGCCGGCTACGCCTACAGCGCCAACAAAATGTGGCGCAACATCTCGCTTCCCGGACTGCCTCAACGCGCCGTGAACGGAGTCGCAGGCGCTAACCAGTTTTACGGTCAGGCCGAGACTGGCTATCGGATCGACATTGGCGCGCCGGCAAACGCCTATGTGACGCCGTTCGCGCGCCTTCAGGCCTATACAGGCGTTCAGAACGCCCTCAGTGAGACCGGCGGGCAATCAATCAACCTTCGCCTGGCGCGGCAGACCGCCAACTCAGCGCGCACGGTGATCGGCGCTCAAGTCGGTGGTTTCATCGATCTCGGTTGGCGCGAGAAGCTCGCGTTGCAGTTCAGGCTGAACTGGAGTCATGAATTTGCCGACACGGCTCGTCCGGTAAGCGCATCATTCGTCGGCGCGCCGCTGATATCGTTCACGACCTATGGCATTGCGCCGAGGCGCGACGGCGCGGTAGTCGGCTTTTCGGCGAACACCGCGGTCGCCACCGCGACATCCCTCTATTTCCGCTACGACGGCAATTTCTCCGACCGCGACAACGCTCACGCGTTCACCGGCGGCGTACGAATGGCCTGGTGAGGAATTCGTCCCGCGGTTTTCGTTCTCGACGATAGGGCCTTGTTCGCAACCAGATGGTTCAGTCCCGGCGCAAGCGTTCCTCTTTTTTGGCCGCCATCAGATAATTAACGTCGGTGTCATGGCTCTTGCGCCAACGTCTGGTCAGCGGCTGGTAGCTCATCCCGGCGCGATCTATTTCCCGCATGCCGCCCTGGCGCAGCCATGACGAAAGCTCGTCCGGGCGGATGAATTTGTCATGGTTGTGCGTGCCTTTCGGCACCCAGCCGATCACATATTCGGCGGCGACGATCGCCAGCAGATAGCTCTTCATGGTCCGGTCGATCGTCGCCAGGAAGAGGAGTCCGCCGGGCTTCAGCAGCCGCCCGAGCATCGCGACGAATTCGCGCGGCCCTTCGACATGTTCGATGACTTCAAGCGCCGCCACCGCGTCGAACTGCTCGCCGGCTCCGGCAAGGTCTTCGGCGGTAATATTACGATAGTCGATGTCCAGTCCGGATTTTTCGGCGTGCCGTTTCGCGATGGCGATGTTGTTGGGCGCCGGATCGACCCCCGTGACTTGCGCGCCGAGCTGCGCCAGTGATTCGCTCAATATGCCGCCGCCGCAGCCGATGTCGGCGACGCGCACGCCCTCCAGAGGTCTTTCGCTCCGCGCATTCAACGCGCCGGAATCATGCTGGATGAAGCGGCGCACGTGGTCGCGAATGTAAGCCACTCGAACGGGGTTGATCTCGTGGAGAATCCCCATCTTGCCACTCTTGTCCCACCAGAGTTCGGCCAACCGGTTGAAGCGCGCGACGTCTTCAGGGTCGACGCTGGCGGAGTGGGGAGGAGACTGTTCGGGCAAAAGGAAGCCTCGCGAAGATGCGGAGAAATTAGGTAATTGCACCGGCCTGGTCCCTTGCGCCGCCGCCGTTGACAGGCCTGCCGGCGCGGACACATATAGCGCCGCTTCCCGCGGGACGCGAGAGTCCCGCCTAATTTCCGGTCTTCATGTCACGCCTGGTCATGAAATTCGGCGGCACGTCGGTCGCCACAGTCGAACGCATCCACAATGTCGCGCGCCACGTCAAACGCGAGGTCGACGCCGGGCATCAGGTCGCGGTCGTCGTCTCGGCGATGGCCGGAAAGACCAATGAACTTGTCGCCTGGTGCAAAGAGGCGGCGCCGCTCTGCGATCAGCGCGAATATGACGTCGTCGTCGCCTCGGGAGAACAGGTGACGGCCGGGCTTCTCGCAATGGCCCTGCAGAAGGCGGGCGTGCCGGCGCGCTCCTGGCTCGGCTGGCAGGCGCCAATCTACACGACCGCCACGCATGGCGCGGCCCGCATCGAGTCGATCGACGGCGCAGGCATCGTCGACGGTTTCGGCCGCGGCGAAGTCGCGGTCGTCGCCGGCTTTCAGGGCGTGCATCGCGAAAGCGGCCGCATCACGACGCTCGGGCGCGGCGGCTCGGACACAAGCGCCGTCGCGCTTGCCGCGGCGATCAGAGCGAATCGGTGCGACATCTATACGGACGTCGACGGCGTCTACACAACCGATCCGCGCGTCGTGCCGAAGGCGCGCCGCATGGACAAGGTCGCCTTTGAAGAAATGTTAGAGATGGCGTCGTTGGGCGCGAAGGTTCTGCAAGTGCGCTCCGTCGAAGTCGCCATGGTGCATGGCGTGCCGACCTATGTGCGCTCGTCCTTCGACGATCCGGAGAATCCGGGGCAGGGCACGCTGATCTGCAACGAGGAGGACATTGTGGAAGCCCAGATCGTCACAGGCATCGCCTTCTCGCGCGACGAAGCGCAGATCACGCTTCGGCGCGTCGCCGATAAACCGGGAGTCGCCGCCGCGGTGTTCATGCCGCTGGCCGAGGCCGGGATCAACGTCGACATGATCGTCCAGGTCGTTTCCGAAGAGGGCATGACGGACATGACCTTCACAGTGGGAACGACCGATTATGAGCGCGCCTTCGACATCATCGAAAAGGTCAGGGATGCGGTCGGTTTCGCGCATATCACCGGCGAGAAGGACGTCGCGAAGATTTCGGCGATCGGCATCGGCATGCGTAGCCACGCCGGCGTCGCGGCCCGGGCATTCCGCGCGCTCTCCGAAAAGGGCGTCAATATCCGCGCGATTACCACGTCGGAAATCAAATTTTCGGTGCTGATCGACGAGGCCTACACCGAACTCGCCGTTCGCACGCTACATTCGCTCTACGGGCTCGACGCCGCATAGCTTGCAGGTATGGCCACGCTTGAAGCCGGGACTTGCCGCGACATCTCTCCCCGCAATGCAATGTTTGCGTGGAGGACGTCCAATGGAAGAACTCACCACCAACGTCGTCGCCGATACGAATCTCGATCCGAGGATCGCCAAGGCGGCGCTCGGCCTCGTGCTTGGTTTCCTGCGAGACAAGGATAAGACCGGCAATATTGAGGTCATGATCGCCAAGATGCCGCGCGCCCAGGAAGTCATCGAAGCGTCGCAATTTGTCGGCGATGGCGGCGTCACTCAAGTGATCGAAGGCATGACAAGCTTCATCGGTCATGGCCGAGCTGACCTAAACATTCTCGCCGGACAGCTCGAAAAGCTCGGGATCAGCGAAGCTCAAACCGACGCCCTGGTGCGCCAGGTTCTGAAGCGCGCCGAGGTTGTCATTGGCGCCGATGGCGCTGAGAAGATTCGGAGAATCTTGCCCGCGCTACGCGAGCGCACCGATTTGCCGACTGATTTGCGTCATTCAGCGTAATGCTCCCGCTGGCGCGCGGGCCGCGCGCCAGCCTTTTCCGATCTCGCTGGCGCCCGAAGCGCGAACGGAGCGACGCTTGCTTTTCCTCCCCGTCGCGGCGACATTCCTCGCGTTTTCAGACTGCGAAGTGGGAGTCCACTATGGATGAACTTGTGGCGCGCGTTTCCGCGGCGCTTGGGGTTGACGCGCAGGTTGCGCGGACCGCGATCGGCATCGTGCTGGGCTTCCTTCAAAAGGAGTCGCCAGACGGCGCAGTCGCGGAATTGCTGGACAAGCTTCCTGGCGCGCGCGAGGCGATCGAGTCTGCTGAATCTGCCGGCCGCGGAGGCGGTCTCGGCGGATTGATGGGGGGCATGGGCGGGCTGATGGGGCTCGGCGCCAAGCTTAACAGCGCCGGCATTGGCATGAATCAGATCCAAGCGCTCGGTCATGAGATTTTCGGTTATGCCGAAGCCGAGATCGGTCCGGAAAAGCTCCGCGAGATCGTCGACTCAGTTCCTGGCCTCGCGCAGTTCGTTTAACGCCTGAGACTTCCGATCGTCACGCCGCCAGCGCGAAGCGCGCCGATAAGCGCGCCGGCGTAAACGAGCGCGCCGGCGAGGCCGAGCGCCGCCAGCGCGATGAGATTGGCGAGCGCGCCAAAATGCGCGCCGAGCGCCAGCGCCGATGAACGGCCGAAAATGGCGACGGCGGTCAGAAAGGCGCAGGCGATGAATGTCGCGCCGAGCGTTTTGACGAAAACGCCGTCAAAGCGCATCCAGTGCTGGCCGAGCGCGACGCCGACGAGCGCGGCGAGATTGATCCACAATCCGACGGATGTCGCCGTCGCGAGTCCGACGGCGCCAAGCGGGCGAAACAGCGCGACTTTCAATGCGACATTCGCGGCGAGCGCCGCAAGAGCGATGAGCATCGGCGTCCTGGTGTCGCCGCGCGCCTGAAAGCTCGCCCGCGCCGAGGCGATCAGCACCAGCGCCATCAGACCTGCGCCATAGGCGGCGAGCACGTCGCCCGCGGCATAGGCGTCGGCGGCTGAAAATTTTCCGCGTTGGAAGAGTCCTGCGACGATCAGTTCCGGAATCGTGTCGAAGGCGATGAAGAACGGCGCCGCGAGCGCGACGGTGAGCGCCATGGTTCGGCTCTGTGCGTGATGCGCGCCATCTTCGTCGCCTGCGGCGAGGCGCCGGCTCATTTCCGGCAACAACACAGTGCCGGCGGCGATGCCGATCACGCCGACGGGAAGCTGGTAGAGCCGCTCCGCATAGGAGATCGACGAAACGCCGCCGTCCGGAAGCATCGAAGAGAGAATCGTATCGGCGAGCACGGCGATCTGCGGGCTCGCCGAACCGATGATCGCCGGCCCAAGGCGGATAAAAAAATCGCGCACGCGCGGCCAATGCGGCTTGCGCAGGCGCTTCAGGACGCCGATGCGCCGCGCCTGCCACATCAACAATCCGAGCTCAAGAACGCCGGAGACCGTAATCCCCCAACTTGCCGCATAGCCGGCGTTGGGAAAAAGAAAGGCGACCGCGAGCGCGGCCATCACCGAAAGATTCATCAGATTGGGCGCAAAGGCCGGAAGCGCGAAACGGCCATGCGCGTTCAGCGCGCCCATATGCAGAACGAAGAGCGTGATGAACAGCAAATAGGGAAAGGTGATGCGGGTGAGATTGACGGCCAGAGCGAATTTTTCCGGACGGTCGTCGAGGCCCGGCGCGAGCAGCGAGACGAATTGCGGCGTCAGCGTCCAGACGATTGCGAGCAAAATGATCTGCGAGGCAAGAAGCAGCGTGTAGACTTCTCCGGCAAATTCTTCGGCCGCCACGTCGCCCTCCTGCTCGATCGCCATCGAATAGGATGGAACGAAGGCCGCATTGAACGCGCCTTCCCCGAAGATGGAGCGAAAGCTGTTCGGCAGGCGTTGGGCGATAAAAAAAGCGTCGGAGATGGCGCCGGCGCCCATGATCGCCGACTGCATCGCGAGCGACAGAAATCCTGTCACGCGAGAGAGCAGGGTGAAGCCGCCGACCGAGAGCAGATTGCGAATCATCGCAACCGTCCTAGCAGGATTCCGTTAAGCCTGCGCTCCCCTCAATGTTCGGGGCAATGCAGAGAATATCCGCCGGTTATGGTGGCGAGTTCATCGCCTTCGCCGCGCGACCAGCGAATATTCGCGCTCCGGCGGCACTTGTCGGAAATGCCCGCGCCACGCTCATAGGTCGCGATGTCCTTCTCGGCGTCGACCGTAAAGCCATCGTCGCGCAATTCGTCGATGAGATCGTCGACCTCGGTCGATCCGACGTGGAAGCGTTCGGCGAGCCGCGACAGGAACACCTGCTGGTCGGCCTCTGTCTTTGATTGTGGCAGGCCCTCGAGCAGGCTCGGAACGCCGCTGGCCGCCGCGAAGCGCCAGATGCGCACGCCGAAGGCGGCGAACAGCGCGATCAGCGCCGCCGCGATGATGAGGTTTCTGCCGCGCAAGGGCGAGCGGCTGGCGTTGGAACTCATGAAATTGCGTCTCGTTAGTGATGTGCGGCGGTGGCGCATTAAGTCGGCGCCGCGAACTAAATGCGCCAACTCCGGCTTATTCGCGACCATGCGAGCCTGGAGGCTCGCGGTTCAGGATACGCCCGCCCTTGGAACGCGAGCCTCCTGGCTCGCTATAGCTCCAGCGACCGATTCAGTTATGTCACGGCTTCGCCGAACCGGCTCGGCAATCCGGTCCCTGCGCCTATTGCGACGGGTCGCTCGCCTTTGCCTTGGCCTCCCGTGCGCCCAGCCTCTCGGCGACGAGATAGAGCGGCCTTCCCTTTACCTCATTAAAGATGCGCGCGACATATTCGCCGATCACGCCGAGCGAAATCAGCTGAATGCCGGAAAAGAAGGCGATCGAGACCACCAGAGTCGGAAAACCCGGCGTATCGACGCCAAACAGCATGGTGCGGGCCCAGTAGTAGCCAGCCATGGCGAGGGCGAAGGCCGAAATCAACAGTCCGACATAAGTCCAGACCTTGAGCGGAATCGAGGAGAAGGACATCAGGCCGTCGAGCGCGAAACGCGTCAGCCGCGCGAAGTTGAATGTCGACCTTCCGGCCGCGCGTTCGTCGACGTCGAACGGCACCCCGATCGACTTGAAGCCGATCCAGGCGAAAAGGCCCTTATTGAAGCGGGCGCGTTCGCGCATGGTGAGAAGCGCATCGACCGCCTGCCGGTCGAGGAGACGGAAGTCGCCGGCGCCGGGCGGCAGCCGCACGTCGCCAAACTTTTCCAAAAGGTGGTAGAAGACGCCGGTCAGCGCCACGCGCAGCTTTGGGTCGGTCGCGCGATCGATGCGCTGGCCATAGACGTTCTTGTAGCCTTCCCGCCATTTTTCGATGAATTTCGCGATGACTTCCGGCGGGTGCTGCAGGTCGGCGTCCATGATCACGACCGCGCGTCCTTTGGCGTGATCGAGTCCGGCGGCGATCGCCACCTCCTTGCCGAAATTGCGCGACAGCGACAGGGCGCAAAAGCGCGGCTCCTCGGTGCAAAGGTCGCGCAGAATATCCAGGCTCTCGTCGGCCGACCCGTCGTCGACAAAGACGGCCTCGTAGGAGACGTCGCAGGCGCCGAGGGCAGCCTCGATTCTGGCGGCCAGCGGCCGAAGGTTTTGCGCTTCGTTAAAAAGTGGGATGACAAGCGAGACATCTGGGCTGTTCATGGCTGGGTTAAACCAATATTTAATGGAGCGGCATAGGGATCATCGCCGGATTCGGAGAGGCAGGCCGATGGCTAAGGAGCAGGTTGTTGCACTGTGCGCGGACGATTATGGCCTGTCTTACGGGGTGAGCGCCGGTATTTTGGAGGCGCTCGACGCGGGAAGGATTACCGCCGTCTCGGCGCTGGTGAACGGTCCTCTGTGGCCTGCGATGGGGCTAGAGCTGGTTCGCCACGGACGAGACGCCGACGTTGGCCTGCATTTCAATCTCACCTTGGGCCGGCCGCTCTCGTCGATGCCCAAATTCGCGCCCGATGGCGAATTCTCGCCGCTCGCCCAAGTCGTCAAGATGGCCTATGGCAGGCGGCTGCCGTTGGACGAAATCCGCGTGGAAATTGACCGGCAGTTCGACAGGTTCGAAGCCGTCATGGATCGCCCGCCGGACCATGTCGACGGCCATCAGCATATCCACGTGCTTCCCGGCATCAGAACGGCGCTGCTTGACGCCATGGCGGCGCGAAAATTTGGCGGCCGGGTCTGGCTACGGGATGCGGGAGACGGCGTGCATCGCATTCTTGCGCGCCGCGCCAACGCCCGCAAAGCGCTCTCCGCGCTTTCGCTGGCCAGCGGTTTTCGCCGGGAGGCGCGCCGGCGCGGTTTCAGCGTCAACGACGGCTTCGCGGGATTTTCGGATTTCCATCCAAGCTTCGATTACGCGAAAATCTTTCAAAGCTATCTTCGGGCGCCTGGCCGTCGACATCTCATCATGTGCCATCCCGGCCATGTGGATGAAGACCTGCGAAATCTCGACCCGGTGACGATCACCCGCGAACAGGAGCTCGCCTTTCTTCTGTCGTCCAAACTGCCGGAGATGCTGGAGAAGCGCGGCCTTCGTCTGGCCCGTCTATCGCAAGCGGATAAAAGGCCGTCAGTCGCGCAAGCGGCCGCGGCTCAGTAGATTCCCTCAAAGGAGATCGGCGTCCGCTTCTTGCCGTCCTTGAGATAAATGTCTTTCAAGAAGGACGCGCGCCGGCGGTTGAAATCCTGAAGCCACCAGCCGTCGCCCAGTGGATCGAAAACCGGCGCGTCGGTCCGACGAAATATGCCGGTCGAGCCAACGAACTCCAGCTTCTCGAACATGCGGTCTTCGCTCAGGAAGTCGGCGAGCCGGCTGATGGTCGGAATATGAATGTCGTCGACGACCAGAAGTCCGTCGGTCTTCAGATGGGGATAGAAGTAGTAATATTCGAGATCGGGAAACGGAAAGCCGTGCGGCCCGTCGATCAGGACGAGGTCGTAAGGTACATGATCCTCGTAGCGCGGCAGCGTGAACTGAGTCGGACCGAAAACGAGGTCGAGACGATCTTGCCGTGTCGCCGGACAGTTCAAGAAATAGTCGACGCTGGAGTTTTCCTGTCCGCGATCGTCATAGCAGAAGACCTTATGCCGATCGGCGACGCGCGACAGAAATATTGTCGATTTGCCGCAGCCCGTTTCCGCCGAAGCGATCGAGGTTCCGGTCAGTAGCCGCTCGATGCGCAGCAAAGTCCGCAGCGGCATCGATCCCGCGCTGTGCGCGAAGCCGTGGTCGCGCTCATAGTCGCCGATTTCGGCGGCGATAGTTTTGTCGCGCGTCGCCTCGGCCCGTAGCGGACCCGGCATCGACGAGATCGGGGAGCTCCATAGCCTTCGCCGAGCGCGGCTGATCAGCTTGCGAAGGAAGGAAGGCATGGCTCCTGAGGGTTTTTGAGTTTCGGGAGAGGGTTTATAGCAGCGGCGGCGGCGCCAAGAAAGCGATCGGCGGCTTTTCGCTTCGATCGCCTGTCCGATACGAAATCTTCAACTGATTTCAATATCTAAGCCGACGTCGAACGCCGGGGCCGAGTGCGTCAGCGCGCCGACGGAGATGAGATCAACCGCCGTCTTGGCGATCTCGGCGACGTTCGAGAGCGTGACGCCGCCGGAGGCTTCACAGATCATTCGACCGCCGACGAGCGCGACGGCGCGGCGCAGATCGTCAACCGTCATATTGTCGAGCAGCACGGCGTCCGCTCCCTCTTCGAGAACTTCCCGCAGTTGGTCGAGGGTGTCGACTTCGATTTCCACTTTCACGAGATGGCCGACATTCGCTTTGGCCGCTCTGAGCGCGGCAGTGACGCCGCCGGCGACGGCGATGTGATTGTCCTTGATGAGCACGGCGTCGTCGAGGCCGAAGCGATGATTGACTCCGCCGCCGCAGCGCACGGCGTATTTTTCCATGGCGCGCAGCATCGGCGTGGTTTTGCGCGTATCGCAGATGCGCGCCGACGCGCCGGCGACCGCGTCGACGTAGCGTGCGGTGAGCGTGGCGACGCCTGAGAGCCGGCCAAGAAAATTAAGCGCGACGCGTTCGGCGGAGAGGATCGCGCGAGCTGGGCCGGACACGAGCGCGATCAGCGTTTCCGGCGCAATTCGGTCGCCGTCGTTCGCCTGCGCCTCGAACATTATGTCTCTGTGCGTCAGCGCGAAGGCGGCGCGCGCCGCTGCAAGTCCGGCGACGACGCCGCGGTCGCGGGCGATGATGGCCGCCTGCGCCTCCGCGTTCGCGGGGATAGTCGCCTGCGTCGTCACGTCGCCGACGCGGCCCAGATCTTCGGCGAGCGCGGCGCGCACCGCCGCCTCAACCAGCATCGGCTGCAATTCGAAAATCATGCCTCGACCTCGTCGGCGATACGCAGGATGGCGTCGAGCGTTTTGAGAGAACGTCGCGCGAGCGCCGCGTCCTGCTGCGGAAAATCGGCGCGGAAATGCGCGCCGCGGCTCTCGCGCCGCGCTAGCGCCGCCGTCGCGATGATGAGGCTCGTCGTCAGCATGTTATGGGCCTCGATGTCGCTCGTGCGCGACATCATCCGGCGGATCGATCGCACCGCGACGGCCAGTCCCGCGCCAGTGCGGATGACGCCGACATGCGCGGACATCAGGTCGCGCAGCTCCTCGATCACGGCAAAATCGCGGTTGCGCGGTGCGGACTCAATTCGATCCGCCTGCGGCCGGCGCTCGAATGGCGAATGCAGAGTCGCGCGCACATCCGCCGCGACGCGCGCGCCGAACACGATCGCTTCGAGCAGAGAATTCGACGCGAGGCGGTTCGCGCCGTGAACGCCAGTCGACGCCACTTCGCCGACCGCCCAAAGCCCGTCGAGGGTGGTGCGTCCGCAGGCGTCGGTCCAGACGCCCCCCATATGGTAATGCGCCGCGGGCGCGATCGGGATCAGTTGGCGCGAAGGATCGATTCCGGCGCTCATGCAGCTTCCGTAGACCGTGGGAAAGCGCGTCGGGAATTCAGCGCCTACCGCAGATCTGGCGTCAAGGAAGGCGCCATTGCCGGCCTCGATGCTGGCGAAGACTCCCCTCGCGACGATGTCGCGGGGCGCGAGTTCGCCGGCTGGATCGATGTCGAGCAAAAAGCGTCGGCCGTTGCGGTCGACGATCGCCGCGCCTTCGCCCCTGAGGGCTTCCGTCGCGAGCGGCGCGGGATCGGCGTCGATGTCGATCGCCGTCGGGTGAAACTGAACGAATTCCGCGTCGGCGATCGCCGCGCCGGCCCGCGCCGCCATGGCGACGCCGATCCCGCGCGCCTCCAAAGGATTGGTCGTGACCCGGTAAAGATGGCCGATTCCGCCGGTCGCGAGAATGAGCGCCGCGCAGGGCATGTCATGGATTATGCCGGCGTTGTCGCGGGCGCGAACGCCGACCGCGCGACCGGCGCGCATCACGATTTCCTGCGCCGAATGGCCTTCGAAGACATGGATTGACGGGGTTCTGGCGACTTCCTTCGCCAGCGTATCCATGATCGCTCGCCCGGCGACGTCGCCTTGGACGCGGACGATCCGCCGGCGCGAATGCGCCGCCTCCTGCGACGGGAGGAAGCCGCCGACGGCCGATCGATCGAAGGGCGTTCCCATCGCCGCCAAATCTTCGACGCGCGCGCGCGCTTCCTGCGCCATGCCGAGCGCGATGTCGCGCTCGACGATTCCGCCGCCCGCCGCCACCGTGTCATTGGCGTGGTTTTCGGGCGTGTCGCCTTCTTCGACGGCGGCGGCGATGCCGCCCTGCGCCCAAAAGGACGCGCCGCTGTATCCGATCGGCGTCGGCGCAAAGATCGCCACCGGCGTCGGCGCCAGCTTTAGCGCGCAGAATACGCCTGCGAGCCCGCCGCCGACGATAATGATGGAGGGCAAATCCTCGCGCATTTTCCGCTAGTCGATCGCGACTGCGGCGAGCCGGGCCAGCGCTCCGGCTTCGCGGGCGACAGCTGATTCGACAAGACTGCGCCCCCGCGGCGGCAAGGCCAGGGCGAGGGCCGCCGCATGGCCCCTGGGCGACATTTTGCACAAGGTCTTGCCGAGAATGTCGACGAGCTTGTCGTCAGGGTAATCGCGGTGCTTTTCGAGAAAATCGTCGAAGTAATGTTCGAGAAAGACGATCGCGGCGATATTTTCGAGCGCTTGCGACTCAGGGTCTTTCTTGAGTTGCTCCTTGCGGATCAGCGCGCCAACATGAGCGATCGCCGGCGCGTCATAGCCATGTGCGCGCATGATGTCGGCGACGAGATTGGCGTGATGGATGCGGCAGGCGCGCCGCCAGTCGTTGTAGCCGCGACGGCCTTCGTCATAGTCCGCGCGTTCGATCTCCCAGCGGCGCAGATGCTGCGCGCGCGCCGCGATTTTGAGCAGGTCCGAGGCGTCGGGGTAGAGCGCGGCTAGCCGCGCGCTCATGCGCTCGGCATAGACAAGTTCGAAGGCGCGGCCCTCGATCTGGCGAGGATCGTCGGCATTGGCGGCGTCGATGGCCGCAATCGTCGCATCGAGCGCCGGCATGGTCCGCCCTGTTCAAGAGAGGTCGAAGCGGCCCGCAGTCTAGCCCAGATCGATCATCCGTTGCACGCTGCGGCGCGCGCGCGCGGCGATTGCGGGATCGACGGTGACTTCTTCACGGACGTAAAGCAGGCTGTCGAGGATTTTCGGCAGCGTGATCCGCTTCATATGCGGGCAGAAGTTGCAGGGCCGCACGAATTCGACGTCAGGCGTTTCGGCGGCGACATTGTCGGCCATCGAGCATTCGGTGACGAGTAGCACGCGGGCTGGCTTCCTGCTGCGCACGAAGTCGATCATCGCCGCCGTCGAGCCGGCGAAATCGGCGACCTCGACCACTTCGCGCGGACATTCCGGATGCGCCAGCACCTGCACGCCCGGGTGATCGGCGCGATAATTCTCGATCTCTTCGGCAGTGAAGCGCTCATGCACCTCGCAGGCGCCATGCCAGGCGATGATTTTCACCTTCGTCTGCGCGGCGACGTTCTGCGCCAGATAGCGGTCGGGGACCATGATCACGCGATCGGCGCCGAGGCTCTCGACGACTTTGACCGCGTTCGACGAGGTGCAGCAGATGTCAACTTCGGCCTTCACGTCGGCTGATGTGTTCACATAGGCGACGACGGGAACGCCGGGATATTTCTTGCGCAAGGCGCGCACGTCGGCGCCGGTGATCGACTCCGCAAGCGAGCAGCCGGCTTTAAGGTCGGGCATGAGCACGACCTTGTCCGGATTAAGCAGCTTCGACGTCTCGGCCATGAAATGCACGCCGCCCTGGACGATGATCTCGGCGTCGGATTTCGCCGCGAGCTTGGCGAGCTGCAGGCTGTCGCCGATGTGATCGGCGACGCAATGGTAGATTTCCGGCGTCATGTAATTGTGCGCGAGAATGGTGGCGTTGCGCACATGTTTGAGATCGTTGATCGCCTTGACGTAGGGCGCGTGGAAAGGCCATTCGACCGGCGGAATGACTCTCGCCACGCGTTCGTAAAGATGCGCGGTCGCGGCCTGAACCTCTGGCGTCCATTCAAGAACTGGGCGGGGCAGGACCGGAAACCGGCCGTTCGGGCCGACGCAAAGCGCGTTTGCAGGAGGCTCGCGCAGGGGGCTCGACCCGCTGCGCACATCGCCGATCAGTTGAGTCATCATTCAACGCCTCGTACTTATACTCAAAGTGAGTATAAGTAGACCCGATAAAATCTCCGAGACGGGTCCCCGCCCGGAGCGTTCAAGCCTTCAAGACTAAGCCGCGATTAACGATCTCGCAACCGTCGTCGCAAAAGACATGTGCTCGGCGCGAGCATATGTCAAGAGAAAGACAGGCGCGGGAGAGCTTCAACGACAAGGCGACAGGCGCTTCCGGCGCCGGGCAAAGCTGCTATAGACGGCGCATGCAAACTGGGACGACGCAGGCTTTTTTCCCACACCGGCACCTTCTCGGCATCGAAGGGCTGAGCCGTCCCGACATTGAGACGCTGCTCGACATGGCCGAGGAGGCGATCGAAGTGTCCCGGCGGGTCGATAAAAAGCGTTCGAATCTGCGCGGACGCACGCAAATCAATCTGTTCTACGAACCCTCGACCCGCACCCAGGCGTCCTTCGAAATCGCCGGCAAGCGTCTGGGCGCCGATGTGATGAACATGTCGGTGGCGCGCTCCTCGGAATCGAAGGGCGAGACGCTGATCGACACGGCGGTGACGCTCAATGCGATGCGGCCCGACATTATCGTCGTCCGTCATTCGCACGCCGGTGCCGTCCATCTTCTGGCGCGGAAGGTCGATTGTTCGGTGGTCAACGCCGGCGACGGCGCCCACGAGCATCCGACGCAGGCGCTGCTCGACGCGCTGACGATCAGGCGCAACAAAGGCCGCATCGAAGGGCTGACGGTGGCGATCTGCGGCGACGTTCTGCATTCGCGCGTCGCTCGCTCGAACATTCTTCTCCTCGGTGCGCTCGGCGCCGTCGTGCGGTTGATCGGGCCCTCGACGCTCGTGCCGGACAGCCTGTCGAGGCTCGGCGTCGACGTATTTCACGACATGCGACGCGGGCTCGACGGCGCCGACATTGTCATGATGCTGCGGCTTCAGCGCGAGCGCATGGCCGGCGCGATGACGCCGAGCGCGCGCGAATATTTCCATTTCTTCGGGCTTGACGAGGACAAGCTCGCCTGCGCCGCGCCGGATGCGCTGGTGATGCACCCGGGGCCGATGAACCGCGGCGTCGAAATCGACACCAACGTCGCCGACGGCGCGCGCTCGCTCATTCGCGAACAGGTCGAGATGGGCGTCGCGGTGCGGATGGCGGTGCTGGAAGCGCTCGCGCAGCATCTGCCAAATGTGTAAGCTTGGCGAAAATCAATGATCCCAGGGGAGTAATATGGTCAAGCTCGTCCGCTTCGTAGGACTCATCATTCAGTCGATCCTGATCGAGTTCTTGCACGTCTTCGGGCTTGTCGCTTTCCTCCTGGCGGTGGCGCTCGGCTACTTCCGGCTGCCGTCCTGGATCGTGCCTGTCGTCGGCATCGTCTGCGGCGTCATCGCCGACAAATTCGTCGATCAAACCGAAGTGATCAGTCTTTTGGAGAAGGCGGCGTCCGCCAATCAGCGCGGCGGCTTTTTGGTAATCGTCTATATCGTGATCGTTGCGGTCGGCTATGTCGTCGGCGCCTATACGAGACAGGCGCTGCATGGCCGCAAGACGGCGCAGGCCGCGCCGCCCCCCGCGCCGAAGCCGAGTCCCGCGCCGAAGTCGCAGCAAAAGCGCAACCGAGGCGGATCGTCGAAACGCTGAAACGCGCTGGCGCTCGCGCGGCGCCGACGCCTTACAGTCCTTCGAAGAGCGCCGTCGAGAGATAGCGCTCCGCGAAGGAGGGGATAATCACGACGATATTCTTGCCAGCGGCTTCGGGTCGCCCGGCGATTTCCAGCGCGGCGGCGACCGCGGCGCCGGACGAGATGCCGACCGGAATGCCCTCGATCCGGGCCAGCAGCCGCGCCGTCTCAAACGCCGTCTGATTGCCGATGGTGACGATCTCGTCGATGACGCTGCGGTCGAGAATCGGCGGCACGAAGCCCGCGCCGATGCCCTGAATTTTATGCGGACCCGGCGGGCGTCCGGACAGCACCGCCGAATCTTCCGGCTCCACGGCGACGACGCGCAGGGCGGGGCGGCGCGCCTTGAGCGCCTGGCCGACGCCGGTGATCGTGCCGCCAGTGCCGACGCCGGAAACGAAATAGTCGACTTCGCCATTGGTGTCGTTCCAGATTTCCTCCGCGGTCGTCGCGCGGTGAATTTCGGGATTGGCGGGATTTTCGAACTGCTGCGGGATGATGGCGTCGGGGTTCTCGGCGGCGAGTTCGCTGGCCTTGGCGAGCGCGCCCTTCATGCCCTGCGAGGCGGGGGTGAGCACCAGTTCGGCGCCGAGCAGCGCCAGCATCTTGCGCCGCTCGAGCGACATCGACTCCGGCATGACGAGGATCAGACGATAGCCGCGCGCCGCCGCGACGAAGGCCAGCGCGATCCCGGTATTGCCCGATGTCGGCTCGATCAACACCGATTTGCCCGGCGCGATCCTGCCGCTGTTCTCCAGCGCCTCGATCATGCTGACGCCGATGCGATCCTTGACGCTGGCGATCGGATTGAAGAATTCGAGCTTGGCGAGGAGATTTGCCTCGACGCCGCGCTCTCGCGCCAGCCGGTCAAGCCGAACGAGCGGCGTATCGCCGATCGTTTGGGTGATTGAATCATAGATTCGGCCTCTGCCGGGTTTCGTCGGCGGGGTGAACTTCGGCGCTGGCTGCAACATGTCGAACTCCTGAAGGAAATCGGGACTAGATCGAGAGTTTGATTCCGACGAAGGCCATGACGCTGGCCAGCGCCGGGCGCAAATAGCGATCTGGAACGCGGGCGGCCAGATGGGCGCCGATGGCGATTCCAGGAATTGAGCCGACGAGCAGCGAGAGCAGAAGCAGCCAGTCGACGCCGCCCATCAACCAATGCCCAAAGCCGGCGATCAGAGTTAGCGGCACCGCGTGGGCGATGTCGGAGCCGACGAGGCGCGCAGTTGGCGTATGCGAATACAGGGCCAGCAGCACGGTCATGCCGATCGCGCCCGCGCCGACCGAGGAAATCGACACCAGGACGCCGAGAAAGGCGCCAAGGGTCACCGTCAAGCCGAGCAGGCGCTTGTCGCTCATGTCGCTGACGTGTTTCGCGATATGATCGAGTAGCCACCGACGAAAGAAGATAGAGGCGGCGGTGAGCAGGAGGGCGAATCCCAGAGCCGAGGTGATCAGTCCATTGGCCGCGTGACCGCTCGACTTGCCCAGCCAGGAGAGAAGAACAAGGCTTGCGATGGTCGCCGGCACGCTGCCATAGGCCAGCCGGCGCGTGATGCGCCAATCGACCGTGCCATGCAGGGCGTGAACGAGCGTGCCATTGGTTTTGGTGACGGCGGCATAGAGCAGGTCGGTGCCGACGGCTGTGGACGGGACCACGCCGAACACGAGCACCAAAAGCGGCGTCATCAGCGCGCCGCCGCCGACGCCGGTGAATCCTACAAGCGCGCCAACCGCGAAGCCGGAAATGGAATAGAGCGGATTGATTGCGCTCAACGCGTCGAAAATTGCCGCCATTTCCCTTTTCCCGCCGAGGCCCAGAACATACTCTATAAAATGGGTCGACTTTGTCAACTCGAGCCGTTGGCCCGGCAGTCCCAAATTATAGCAAACCGGCAGACTTGCAGTAGAATGCCGGCGAAGCAGGCAATCCGGGCGATCGCCGCCGACCCCAAAGGCCGAGAGGATGCTGACGAAAAAAGCCAAATACGGTCTCAAGGCGATGGTTCATCTCGCCGGGGTGCGGCCGGGAGAGACCGCCCTGGTCGCGGACATCGCCGCCTCAAACCAAATTCCAAAAAAATTTCTCGACGCAATTTTAGGAGAGCTGCGCAACGCCGGATTCGTGCATTCCAAAAAGGGCAAGGGCGGCGGCTATATGTTGGCGCGCCCGCCCGAGGAGATCGGCGTCGGCAATATTGTGCGCGCGCTCGACGGGCCGCTGGCGCCCATCCAATGCGCAAGCAAGACCGTCTATCGTCGATGCGACGACTGCGTCGATGAGACGCGCTGCGCGGTGCGTCTCGTCATGCTCCGCGCGCGCGACGCGATCGCCGAAGTGCTCGATAAGACGTCGCTTGAACAGATGCGCCGTTTGGGGGTCAGCGGCGATGGCGTCCCGCTGCTCGTCGACGCGGAGTTGTGAGCCGCTAGCCATGGACATGTCGCAAGCCGGTGCCTATAAAGCGCCGGCGGCGTTTCCTGCGCTGCAGCATCTCCCTTAAGGGGACGGCCGGCGGCCGGAAATCGAATGTTGGACATGGTGGCGCGAGTGGCGAAGACTGGCGAGGCGACGGCGACGCTCCGGCACACCATGGTTGAGCGCCAGCTCCGTCCTTTCGACGTGACAGATGTTCCCTTGCTCCAGCGCTTCCTGGATGTTCCGCGCGAAGTTTTCCTTTCCGACTCGCTCTCGCCGCTCGCTTATTCGGATCTCGCGGTCGCCGTGAAATCCGCCGGCGGACGCAAGCGCAATCTGCTGCCGCCGCTCGTGCTGGCGCGCATGCTGCAAGCCGCGGACATCCAGGCGACCGACAAGGCGCTCGTGATCGGCGGCGCCGGCTATTCTGCGGCGCTGCTTGCCGGACTTGCCGGAAAAGTCGTCGCGCTCGAATGCGATCCCGATCTTTTGGCGCGCGCCAAGTCAGGACTCGATGCGATTGGCGGCGAAAACGTGCAATTGGAGCTGGGGCCGCTGGAAGCGGGCTGCCGCGCCTCTGCGCCTTACGACGTCATCATCGTCGAGGGCCATGCCGAGGCAGGCCTTGACGCATTGTTCGAGCAGCTGACGCCAGACGGGCGCCTTCTGGCCATCGTCACGCCGGAGCCGCGCGGCGGCCAGCAGGCCGTGCGTTTCGAGCGACAGGCCGGTCGCGCCGCGGGAGAGCGGCCGCTGTTCTCGGCTAACGCGCCGATTCTCGACGGTTTCGCCCAGGCGCCGGAATTCATTTTGTAGCGCCGCCAATTCGCCCAAATCATACTTAGCGTTGCGTTAGGCGTTCATCGTAGCGATTCACCTGCGGCGGAGCGGCCGGCGCGAGGACAGGTTGAAAAAATGGCGACTGACGGGCATGGCTATGGAGAGCGGCGATCGGCCAACTTCCTGTCTTGCGCGTCCGCCGCACTGGCGCTTGCATTCGTCGCCGTTGCGCCTGATCGCGCTTCGGCCGAAAGCCTGAAGTCGGCTCTCGCCCGCGCCTATTACGGCAATCCGGACCTCAACCAAAGCCGCGCCAATGTGCGCGTGCGGGACGAGGACGCGCCGAAAGCCAAGGCGGGACTCCGGCCAAAAGCGAGCATCACGGCCCAGTACGGCGCGCAATACGCCGCGGTTAGAATTCCCTTTGGCGTGCTTAGCAGTCAGCAATCTGGCGCGCAGTCTGGCGCGAGCGGCGATATCCAAGGCACTTACACTGGCTATCCGCGCGGCGCGACTTTGAACCTGTCGCAGACGCTGTTCGATGGCTTCCGGACCGAAAATTCGGTGCGTCAGGCGGAGTCCGGCGTGCTAGCGGCGCGATCCACGATGCGGCTGACCGAACAGGCGACGCTTCAGAACGGCGCGACCGCCTATATGAATGTGCTGCGCGACACAGCGGTCGTGTCGCTGCGCAAGAACAACATTACGGTGCTGGACGAGCAGCTCAAGCAGACGCGCGACCGTTTCCAGGTCGGCGAGGTGACGCGAACCGACGTCGCCCAGGCGGAGTCCTCGGTCGCTTTGGCGCGTACGGAATTTTACGCCGCGCAGGCGCAGCTCAAAAACAGCATGGCGAACTATCGCCAGATCATCGGCGCCGAGCCAAAACGTCTTGAGCCTGGGCGCAGCCTTGAGCCTTTGCTGCCAAAGTCGCTGGAAGCGGCGATCGCCGTCGCTCTCGTGGAACATCCCGGCGTGACGGCGGCGCTGTATCAGGTCGACGCGGCTGCGCTCGCGGTCAAGGTCGCCGAAGCTGCATTGATGCCGAATCTTTCGGTCACCGGGCAAGTTTCGAATCAATATGATTCATTTCTGGGACTGCCGGGCTCCAGGCAGTTCACCGCCGCAGCGTCAGGACAATTGAACGTGCCGCTCTATCAGGGCGGCTCAGAATACGCCTCAATCCGGCAGGCGAAGGAGCAACTTGGACAGGCGAGGCTCAACGCCGACGTTCAGCGCGATAGCGTGCGCGCCAGCGTCGTTTCGAGCTACGGACTGCTCGAGACCGCTAAGGCGTCGATCATCTCCGGCCAGGCGGCCGTCAAGGCCGCTGAGACGGCGCTCGCTGGGGTGCGCGAAGAAGCCAAGGTCGGTCAGCGCACGACCCTCGACGTATTGAATGCGCAGCAGGCGCTTCTGAACGCCAGAGTCAATCTCATAATTTCCCAGCGCGATCGGGTTGTCGCCTCCTATGCCGCATTGGGCTCGATCGGCCGCTTGTCGGCGCAAGAGCTCGACCTTGCCGTCGCGCTCTATGATCCGAATGTTCATCTCAATCAGGTGCAGGAAAAGTGGTTTGGTCTCGACACGCCCGACGGACGATAGAATTTTGCGAATGCGGATGACATCATAGAGCGAAACGTGTCGAATTCATTCAGGCCGAGTTGATTCGCCGTTTGGCGCAGTCGGAGATCCGGTCACCCCATGCGCGGCGGTTTCCGCGCAACCCGGCGGAATGTCATGAGCGCAGCGAACGCCTCCGCTTCTTCGCACACGTTTCAGGACGAAACGCGTGCGAACGAGCCGTCGATGGAGGAAATTCTGGCTTCCATCCGTCGCATCATCGCCGACGACGAGGGGATGCCGGGCGTGCGTCGCGACGTCCGCCGCCGCGCGCGCGCCGATATTGACGCGGCGTCCTCGGCGCGCGGCGCCTATTCGGCGCCCGTGCTCGAGCGCTTTAGCGACGAGACGCCGCGTTCGACCGCCGACGCATCTCGCAGCGAGAGGGACGACGCAGGGGCGCCTCGGCTGACTTATGGCGCGGACGATGCGAGGCCGGAGCTGGAGAAAGCATCGTCGGAAGCCAAGGAGCCGTCGGCACGCGAAAGCGTGATCGAGCGGCAAAGTCTCGACGTTAAGATCGCCGACCGGGCGTCCGGCCCGGATCGTCCGCTGCTGTCGCCCGAGTCGGCCGCGACGGTCGCATCGCAGTTTCGGGCCCTCGCGGCAGGCGTGGCGTTCAGCGAAAGCGACATTCTCGACCGATGCGCGCAGGACATGCTGCGGCCGATGGTGGAGAAATGGCTCAACGAGAATCTGCCTTCGCTCGTGGAACGGCTCGTGCGCGGCGAAATTGAGCGGATCACGCGGGCAGGAAGCCGCGTTCCGCCGTCAGCAACGAAATCCATTCAGCCTTAACGGCGCATAAACGCGTGAGAGCTAGAGTGGCGGTCATGCATCGCCTTCGAGTTCTGGTTCGCGCGCTTGTACTTCCGCTTTGCCTCTACACAGTGGCGGGCGTCACGGCGGCATATTTCGTCTGGCACGGGGTCAATGGCCAGCGGGGGCTGAAGACCGGCGAGGAATATGAGCAAAAGCTCGAACAGCTACGTCTCGAGCGCAATATCCTCAAGCTTCAACGCATGCTTTGGGAAAGCCGTCTGGCGCTCATCAAAGGCCAGACGGTCGACGCCGACATTCTGGATGAAGAGGTGCGCAAGCGGCTGGGGCGCGCCCACAAGAACGACGTTGTGATATTTCTGCCGCCTTCGAACCCGCCCTAAACCAAACGGAGCCGGAAACGCGCCTGCAGGAAGGGTTGTCCCGCGCAATCGACGAGTTCGCGCGCGATCAGGTCTTCAAGATGTGCGAGGGCGGTCATCGCCGCAGCGGGATGGAGGCGCTTGTCAACGCCCTCGTAAATATGCGCCACGATTTCGGCGATCGTTTCGTCCCCCGCTTCGAGCCGCTGGAGAATCGCGGCTTCGCGCGCGCGCCGATGATGAATCAACGCGCGCAGAAAGCGGGGGGGATCGCGCACCGGCTCGCCGTGCGCGGGCCAATAAATGTGGTCATCTCGTCTGCGCAGCCGCTCGACCGAAGTCAGGTAGTCGCGCATTGAGCCGTCGGGCGGCGCAATCACGGTTGTCGCCCAGGCCATGACATGGTCGCCCGTGAAGAGCGCCTGCTCTTCGGCAAGCGCGAAGCAGAGATGGTTTGCGGTGTGACCTGGGGTCGCCAGGGCCAGGAGCGAAATGTCGCCGACCGGGAGCGCGTCGCCGTCTTTCAGCACAATATCCGGCGCATAGGCGAGATCATGGACGGCGTCGAGATTGGGGCCGCCAACGCTTGCCGAATCGCAGGGCGCGTAGGGCGCGCATCCGGCGATCGTGGCGCCGGTCGCTTCCTTTAGGAGGCGAGCCGCCGGTGAGTGGTCGCGATGCGTATGAGTGACCAGCACATAGCGCAGTCTTTCGCCGCCAATCGCGGCAAGCAGCGCTTCGATATGACGCGGATCGTCAGGCCCGGGGTCGATGATCGCCACGTCGCCCGATCCGACGATGTAGCTGCAGGTACCTGTAAAGGTGAAGGGGCCGGGATTAGGAGCGAGCGCGCGCCGCGTCAGCGGCGAGACCTGCGCTGCAGCGGCTCGGGTAGTTTCTGCGCGAATGACCGGGCCCTCGCTGCGGCAGAGCGACCGCAAGCCATCTTAGGGCGTAAGACGATGTCACGAAAGAGCGGCGCGGCGATGGAGAATCCCACCGCCGCAATCCGCAGATTACATCGGGAAAAGCGAGTTCTGGCGCTGCAGCTCTGACTGGATGGCGTAGCCCGATTTGCCCCCGTAAGTTACCTTGCACCACACGGTCTCGCCCCATCCGTAAACACATGCGCCCTGGTTGACCGTTTGATTTTCGGGAATCATCCCAATGATTTTATAATTGACGCCAGGGCCCCTGTAGATTGCAACGTCATTATTGGTGACGACCGGCGCGACGAGGACATTATTTCCCTGCGTGCCGAGCACGCCCGCCGCCACGAAGCCGTGAACGGCGCCGGCCTGAATTTCGCACCAGCCGCGCTTCCAGCCTGCGCCGCAGTCGATCACCGTTACGTCAGTGCCGGCCGGCAAGCTCGCGATGACGCGCCATTTCGGGCCGGGACCGGACCTGACATTGGCGGGACTGGTCACCGGATTGGCGAACGCGGCGCTCCCGAACAGAACGGCGGCTGCTGCGGCGAAGCCAAGAACTTTATTCATTTTTTCCTCCCAGTTGAAAACTTGGCCTTATCAGGGCGAGGCTTTGGCTTTGAGGAGTAACGAAAACGAAACCAAACGGTTCCGCCCAAGGCCAAAATCCCAAGGCGATTCTGATATTCCCACGCTTCGATATAGCAAAGGCAGCGCCGGGAGCGCCAGAAGCAGTTCGATTTAAGGTTATTCGCTATGGCGCAGCTCGCGAAAAGCTTCACGCCGAGCGCGTGCTAAACTATTGGAATTTATCACGTCATCTGCGTTTGAGCGATTCCGCGTGAACGCGGCATGCTCGGGCGATAGAGAAGAGCCGCGATTTCCACAAAAAAAGCGGCTTCGCCTTCAACGAAGACCAAGCCGCCCAGTTTTTCACGCGCGAAACTCAAAAACACGCACGCTCCGAGCCGGACCCCACTCTGCATGTGGCGCCCGGCGCGAACTCCTCCTCAGTCGAACACCGCGCCGAGCGCGACGCCGAGCAGACCCACGACGACCGCCGCCGGCAGCACGGCGTAGCCGCCGAGCAGCAGCGCGCCGATCACGCCGCCGATCGCCGCCGCGACGGCGCCGCCAACGATTTTGCCGGTGTGGCTCTCAGCCTTTTCGGTCGCCGAACCGTCGGCGTTCTGCATCGCCTCTTTCGACATGGAATCCTCCCGCGACATCGAGTGACCGCCGCATCGACGGGTCGGTAGCAAAGTCATGTGAGGGCGTGATGAGAGTTTCGTGAAAACGCCGTCATCGCGGCGCCATCATAGGTTCATCGCGGCGACAGCGACGCGCCGCCGGCGCAAGCGATTTTTAAACTCACGTCTGAGCGCGCGAATGACGAAGCCTTAGGGCGCCCCGCCGCGCACGACCAGCACCGAACATTGTGCGTGATTGACGATCGTCGTGGCGTTGGAGCCGATGAGAAACCGATCCATGCCGGGCCGATGCGAGCACAAAACGATAAGATCGGCGCCCCATTCCTCAGCTTCGGCCAGAACCCTTTGGTAGACCGGCCCAAACAGCACGATGGTGGACACGCGTTCCGGCGCGCAGTCGATCTTGGAGGCGACCGCCGCGATCTCCTTCTCGAGTCCTTGACGCATCTGTAGATCGAAATTCTCGGGCACATAATCGAGAAAAGCGATCGGCAGGAGCGACTGCACGTTGACGAGCCGCAGTTCGCTGTCGAAGGGTTTCGCCAATGCTTGCGCAACGGCGACCGCGCGGTCGGTCATCGCGGATTCAGTGATATCGATCGGCAGAAGAATTTTGCGATACATCGGCGCGCTCCGGAGCGATTCTCCTTCCGGATATGGCGCAGTCTCCCTTCGAAACAATCGATAAGAATTGAGTTTCGGATCGGCCAGCGCGCGTCTCGTTCAGTCATTTGCATGTGATCGGCGAGCGACCTGAGACATGGGTCGCGGCGACCGGCGCGCTAGTTTGGACAAGCTATAGGCGCGACCAAATCATTGCGGCTGCAGGCGCGCCAATCGCCGGGGACCAGCGGCGCATGCTCGGGAGGCGCGGCGACCTTGTCTTTCGCTGTCCCCGCGCCAAAAAGTCGGGTCTGCGACGCCCAAGACGCGACGACCCCGGCGAACACAATAGGCGAGATTTGGCGAGACGATTCTGGTGGAGCTGGGGGGATTCGAACCCCCGACCTCTGCAGTGCGATTGCAGCGCTCTCCCATCTGAGCTACAGCCCCGCTCCGGCGCGTGGGGTACACGGGGGGCGATATCCTGTCAATCGAATGCTGTGCGCTTAAGCGCGCCGGACTTGGACGCCGTTCAGGATTGCCGTAGCGCGACGGGGAGGCTAGACAGTCGGCAGCCTCATTCCCCTGGAAGTCCGGTCATGTCCTACGCTGTGGTCAAACTCCTTCTCACGATCATCGACATTTACTGGTGGATTCTGCTCGCCACGGTGGTCATCTCCTGGCTCATCGCCTTCGACGTCATCAATATGCGCTCGAACGCCGCCTATTCGATCTGGAAATGGCTGAACGCCGTTACTGAGCCGCTGCTCGGCCCCATCCGCGCGGTGCTGCCGAGCGTCGGCGGCCTCGACATTTCTCCGCTTATCCTGCTGCTGCTCATGCAATTTCTGCGCAATCTCATTGTCAGCAGCGCCGGCGCCTACACGCTTGAGTAAAGGAGGCGGGGAGAAAGCTTCTTCCCCTTGGGTTGCAGAGTCGGAAGGCGTCGCCCTTTACGTGCGGCTGACGCCAAAGGGCGGACGAGACGCGCTTGACGGCGTGGAGTCTCTCGCCGATGGCCGCAGCGTGTTGAAGGCGCGGGTGCGCGCCGCGCCGGAAAACGGACGGGCGAATGAAGCGTTGATCGCGCTGATCGCCGCCGCGTTGCGCGTCCCCAAAAGCGCGGTGACGATCCGCGCCGGCGCGACAAGCCGGGTCAAGACAGTTTTCATCGCGGGCGCGCCCGCGGCTTATCTCGACGCGCTGGCGAGGCTGGCGCCAACAAGCGGTTAGGACATGAGCAAGTCGAAGATCAACGTCGGCAATTTTTTCGAAGACTTCAAAATCGGCCAGATTATCCGTCACGCCGCGCCGCGTACGGTCACGGTGGGCGAGGTTGCGCTCTATACGGCGCTTTATCTGCCGCGCTTCGCCGTCCAGTCGTCGACAGCCTTCGCGCAGGCGATCGGCTATGAGCGCGCGCCGATCGACGATCTCTTGGTCTTTCATCTCGTGCTCGGTAAGACCGTGCCGGACGTTTCCCTCAACGCCATCGCCAATCTCGGCTATGCGGACTTCAAATTTCTCGTGCCTGTCTATCCTGGCGACACGCTGTCAGCGACTTCCGAGGTCATCGGCCTTAAGGAAAATTCGAATAAGGAGACGGGCGTCGTCTATGTGCGCACGTCCGGCGCCAACCAGCGCGGCGAAACCGTGCTGAGCTATGCGCGATGGGTCATGGTGAAGAAACGCGACAAGGACGCGCCCGTAGGACCGGACATCGTTCCCGATCTGCCGAAGTCCGTCGCGCCGTCGGAACTCGGCAAGGCGGCGCCGCCGATCAATGTCGCCGCCTATGACACGGCGCTCGCCGGTTCGCCCTATATCTGGGGCGATTACGAAAAGGGCGAGAAGATCGACCATATCGACGGCATGACGGTCGAGGAGGCGGAACACCAGCTGGCGACGCGGCTCTATCAGAACAACTCAAAAGTTCATTTCAATCAGTATTATGAGTCGCAGGGCCGGTTCGGCAAACGCATCATTTACGGTGGCCACGTCATATCGCTTGCCCGCGCCCTGTCCTTCAATGGGCTCGAAAACGTCTTCCATATCTCAGCCGTGAACGGCGGGCGCCACGTCAATCCGCTGTTTGCCGGAGGGACGGTCTTCGCCTGGTCGGAAGTGCTGGACAAGGTGGAGATTCCCGGGCGCGCCGATATCGGCGCGCTGCGCCTGCGGCTCGTCGCGGCGAAGGACAGGCCCTGCGCGGAATTTCCGCTCCAGGGCGCCGACGGCAAGCCCGACCCGGCGGTGTTGCTCGATCTCGATTATTGGGGCGTGCTGCCGCGGTGAATCAGCTATAATGCGCGGTCCTATCAGCGATCTGGGGGGATTGGTCGAATGAAGAAAACTTTGCTTTTTGCGCTCTCGTTCAGCATGGCCATTGCGGTCGCGCAGCCGGTCGTCGCCCAGACGCCCGCGCCGGAACCTAAGCTCTCCGTGCCCTTGGAAGCATTGCCGCGCTATGGTTCGCTCGTATCCGCCTGGTACAAAAAGCCAGTCTACGACACCAACGAGAAGAAAGTCGGCGTGATCAGCGACATGTTGTTTTCCGGCGGCGAGATCGACGCGGTCATGCTCGATGTCGGCGGCTTTCTCGGCATCGGCGCCAAGCATGTCGCGATTCCGGCGAACGACATCACGGTCACCGAAAAGAACAACAAGACTTGGCTGACCATCAACACGACGAAGGACATCGTGAAGAAGGCGACCGGCTACAAATATAACGCGAAGGAACACGCCTGGAAGAAAATGTAGGGAACGGCCGAGCGAGATTTTCGCTCAAGCCGCGCCGGGTCATGCCCTTTGGCAAGAGGATTTTTTCATGTTGAAACGCACCGCCTTCGCAGCATCATTCGCCCTTGTCGCCTTCGCGCCCTTGCCGGCCGGCGCGCAAAAGCCCGAAACCGAAACCATGGTCATCGTTCCGCTTGAACGGCTGCCGGTCTATGGTTCGGTGGTCTCTGCGTGGTACAAGCAACCAGTTTACGACGCCAATGAAAAGAAGCTCGGCACGATCGCCGACATGCTGTTTTCCGCCGACGGGTCCATCAATGCGGTGATGCTGAATGTCGGCGGCTTTCTGGGAATCGGCGTGAAGCACATCGCCATTCCGGTTTCCGCGATCACCATCACCCAGAAGAACAACAAGACCTGGCTGACGCTGAACACGACCAAAGAGCTGCTCAAGAAGGCCGTCGCTTACAAGTTTGATAAGGCCACGGGACTGTGGGATCCGATCTGATCGCCACCCGTCAGAATCGCTCGCGTCATTCCCGACGCGCGTAACGCGCGATCGAGAATCCAGAGTAAAATCAGCATTCTTGGATTGGATCCGGATTCCCGGTCAGGCCTGCGGCCTGCCGGGAATGTCAGCCGCAGCGAACAGATTAACCGGAATTCCTCTTAAATTTGCGCCGGCAGCTTGTCCTCATCGGCAAGGTTTGAGAAGCGTGTCACTTCCGCCTCGAAGGCGAGTTGCACCGTTCCGGTCGGTCCGTGACGCTGCTTGCCGATGATCGCTTCGGCGCGGCCATGGGCGCGCTCCATCTCCGCCATCCATTGAATATGTTCTTCGGTGCCTTCGCGCGGCTCGCGATTGCGCAGATAATATTCCTCGCGAAACACAAACATGACGACGTCGGCGTCCTGCTCGATCGAACCTGACTCGCGCAAATCGGACAGTTGCGGGCGCTTATCATCGCGGCTCTCGACCTGACGCGAGAGCTGCGACAAAGCGATGATCGGCACGTTCAATTCCTTGGCGAGCGCCTTCAGGCCGGTGGTGATTTCGGTCAGCTCCTGCACGCGATTGTCATTGCGAGAACGCGAGCCGGCAAGCAATTGCAGATAGTCGACGACGAGAAGGTCGAGGCCTTTTTGGCGTTTCAGGCGCCGCGCCCGCGCCGTCAGCTGTGCGATCGAGATGCCGCCGCTCTGGTCGATATAGAAGGGGATGCTCTGCATGTGGCGTGCGGCGTCGGCGATGCGGCGAAAATCGTCTTCATTGATGTCGCCGCGCCGGATTTTATAGCTCGCCACGCCCGACTGTTCGGCGATGACGCGGGTCGCCAGCTGTTCGGCGGACATTTCCAAAGAGAAGAAGCCGACGATCCCGCCATTGACGGTTTTATGCGATCCGTCTGGTTCGGTTTCGAATTGATAGGCGTTCGCGACATTGAAGGCGATGTTGGTGGCAAGCGCCGTCTTGCCCATGCCGGGACGCCCGGCGACGATGATGAGGTCGGATTTCTGCAGACCGCCCATCTTGTCGTCGAGATCGAGAAGGCCGGTGGCGATGCCGGAGAGATGGCCGTCGCGCATATAGGCGCTGCTCGCCATATCGAGCGCGGTGGTGAGCGCATCGGCGAAGCGCTGAAAGCCGCCGTCATAACGGCCGGTCTCGGCGATCGAATAGAGCTGCCGTTCGGCCTCCTCGATCTGCGCGCGCGGCGGCGAGTCGATCGGCGAATCATAGGCGGTGTTGACGATGTCCTGGCCGATGACGATGAGCTCGCGGCGGACGGCGAGGTCATGCACGGTGCGGCCATAGTCTTCTGCGTTGATGATCGTCGTCGCTTCTGCGGCGAGCCTGGCGAGATAGGCCTGGATCGTCACGCCGGCCGGAAGCTCGATGTCGGCGAGGAACGTTTTCAGCGTTACGACGGTCGCGAGCTTGCCGGCGCGAATGAGCTGCGCCGCGACCTCATAGATGCGGCGATGCAGCTCTTCCGAGAAATGTTCGGGCTTTAAAAAGTCCGACACGCGGTCGAACGCGTCATTGTTGACGAGAATGGCGCCGAGCAGCGCCTGCTCGGCCTCGATATTGTGCGGCGGCGCGCGATAGGCGGGCGCTTCAGGCTGCGCGATCTGAATCGCGCGCCGGCCCGCCAATTGTTCGATTGGCGGCATGGAACTTTTTGACGTTGCGAGTGTGCGCCCCTCAACTCCGAACGCGACGCGCGAGTCGTAAAGGCTCGATCAACGATACATTAAAATGCGCGCGCCGCCACCGAGTTTTCGTGGCGCTGCGGTTCGACGCCGGGTTGCGAGTCCTTTGCACATTCGTCCACACCGCAAAAAAAGAATCTTCGCTTGTCGCCCGCGTCGCTCTTGCGTCGTCCGAATCGACGGATGATACGGCGTCCATTTGAACGGCTCGGATTTGTCATTCCCGACGCGCGCTTTGCGCGCGATCGGGAATCCAGAGCAAGACCAGCGTTTTTGGATTGGCTCTGGATTCCCGGTCAAGTCTTCGGCCTGCCGGGAATGACTAGGTCGAAGCGAACGGAGCAGGCGGCATTCGCATGAAACGAAAACGGCGGCCGAGACGGCCGCCGTATGAATTGAAATAAGCCTGACGCCTTCTTACAGCTCGACGTCGCCGGCTTCGGCCAGCGCCGCGCCGACTTCGAGGCCGAGATCGTCCATCGACGTCTCTTCCTTGAGGGTGACGCTCTCGCCGCGCGCCTGACGTTCGGCTTCTTCGTCCGAGCGGGCGATGTTCATCATGATGCTCACGTCGACTTCCGGATGCAGATGCACGGGGATCGAATGCAGCCCGAGCGCCTTGATCGGATGCACCAGGACGATCTGATTGCGATTGACCGAGAAACCGCCGGCGGTGGCCGCCTCGGCGATATCGCGCGCCGACACCGAGCCGTAGAGCTGACCGCTCTCGCCCGCTTGGCGAATGATGATGAAGCTCTGGCCGTTCAGCTTCTCGGCGACGGCTTCGGCCTCTTTCTTCGCTTCGAGGTTGCGCGCTTCGATCTGAGCCCGCTGCGTCTCGAAATGCTTCTTGTTGTTTTCCGTCGCCCGCAGCGCCTTGCCGCGCGCCAGCAGGAAATTGCGGGCGTAGCCGTCGCGCACCCGTACGGTGTCGCCCATCTGGCCGAGCTTGGCCACGCGTTCAAGCAGAATGACGTCCATCTGTCTTATTTCTCCAGGATTGCGGGCTATGTCGAGAAAAACCGGGCGAAAGTCAATCCGGTTTTTGCATCGCGGCCGGCCCGGCGTCGGCCCGTCGGGCCCGATAGTTGAAGATGAGGTCGGCCAATCCGAGCGCGGTGAAAATGAGGATCGGCCAGCCCAGGAAGCCGAGCGTGAAATAGATAATCGCAAGGACAAGGGCGCTCGAGCGCGAACCGCGCAGGAAAATATGCGCGACGGCCAGTCCCTGGAAGGCGAGAAGCAGTCCCGTGGTCGTCGCGAGCACCAATCCGATCGGTCCCGCGACGCCTTCGAAGAAGGTGAGCGCGATCCCGCCCAGGAAAAGGCCGCCGACCGCCTTCGGAACTCGGAATTCCCGGGCGATATCCGGCCAGGGACGGCCAAGCAGCTTGGAGGCTTCGGCGATTCTGGCGGCGAGCCACAGATTGACGACGTGGATCAGGAGGCCATAGCCGGCGAGAAAGGCTGGAATGGCGCGCGCCACCGAGCCGGAAAGCGCCGTCGGGTCGATCTTGTCGCCAAGATCGCGCTCCTTGACCATGAGGTCGAGCAGGATGAAGACGCGCGCCCGGATCGGGTTCAGCGCCTCATCGAGCGAGCCGAAGATGACGCTTGCGACAATCAGCCAGAAAATGATCGCCGTCGCCAGAAAGATCGCCGGCGCGAGCGCCGCCCAGCCCGGCAGATTGCTGGTCAACCTGTCCCGGCCGCTGCGCGGCGCGCCAGACGCCGCGTAGGCGGCGGACCAGGCCGGCGCCGCAATCAGAAGGGCATAGGCCATGCCGATCACGGGGTTCGGCCAAAAGGACAAGATCACTGAGGCGAGGATCGCCGCTGTCGCGCCATGGATGAGACCGAAGGCGAAGGCGACGATCATGATCGGCAGAGGCGCAAGATGCGCCAGAAGCAGTCCGCCAATGCCGCCCCGCACGACCACGGCGAAGATCACGGCCGCCGCGACGCCGCCGAGAACCGACACGGCAAAATTCGGCCAGGAGATGACGCTCTTGTCAGACACGGGCGATTGGGCTTTCGGGTTGAGGTGGCCGGGCGCGAAAAGGGCGGGCGCGCCAAAAGCGCCGGAAGGCCAAGCCTTCGGGGCGCGCTTGGTTTTAGGCCTCAAGGGCCGGAAGGGCAAGTCTTGGAGCGTCTCCCTCGGAGCGTTTCCCTCGGAGCGTTTCCTTCGGAGCGCTTCTTTGGCCGGTTCTTTAGGCGGCTCCGTTCTCCGCCGAGCATCGAAATGATATCATGGCGCAAAGGAGCCAGTCATGCCCTCCGCTTTGACGAAAGCCGCCGAAGGCTACCTCCGCCGCGCCTTTACGGTCGATGAGATCATCGCCATGCAGGACGCCGGGATCATCTCGGAAGAAGAAAATTTCGAATTGATCGAGGGGGAGATCGTCCCGATGGGGCCGAAATATTCGGCGCGTGAGCGCATCAAGTCGAAGATGGTCATGGCGCTTTCGCGGGCATGCCCCTCTTCACTGATCGTAGGGATTGAAACATCGATCTTCCTCTCGTCGAACACCTTCGTCGAACCCGACATTTCGCTTTATCCCGAGCGCCTTCGTTCGCAAGAAGTGCGCGGCCCCAACGTGCTGCTCGCGATCGAGGTCGCGGCGTCGAGCCTCGCCTATGATCTCGATCTCAAGGCGAAGCTCTACGCGCGTCACGGCGTGCAGGACTATTGGGTCGTCGACGCCAATGAGCGATTGGCTTTTATTCACAGGGGACCGAGCGAAACCGGCTGGGCGAGCGTGACGCGCAAAGGACCAGAAGAGACGCTGAGTTGCGCAATGGCTCCCGAATTCAATTATCGCTTGGCCGATGCCTGAGATCGACTTCGATCAAGCGCCTGGCGACGCGCGCAATGCCGTCGACGATGCGCGGCGGTCGGCGATCGGCCGCGAGCCTAAACTTCCATTTCGCTTCTCAGCTGAATTGTTGCGTATTTGCCACAACATGCCGCGAAGTCGCGATGACCGCGAACTGAACGTTGCATTCATAGAGGTTATGGCTAAGCTTTAGCCTTGTTCGAGTTTAGCGCCACCGAGTTTATCGAAGCATAGATCGTTAAATACGGGCTTCCGATGAATAAAAGACTTCTCTCTGTTGCGACAGGCGCTGTCGTTATCTTAGCGGTCGTTCCCCAGCCACGCCGCTGATCCTGCAATCCTGAAAGGGCCGCCAATCTTAGCCGCCTCCGGCGTCAACTGGAGCGGCGTTTACGGCGGCGTCAATTTCGGCGTCGCGAAGGGCTACAAGTATTGGAGCGGGCCGACAGGCCCCGTCTTGCTGGCGGCGCCGCGCTTTCCGGCGCAGGGCGATCAGAACGGCATATTCGGCGGCGCGACGGCCGGTTACAATCATCAGATCGGCGCCTGGGTGTTTGGTCTGGAATCGGACGTCTCTTTCGCCTCTAATTACGGCAACGCCGTGTGCGGCGGCGCTTGGGGTTTTGGCGGCGCCGGGTGGAACTGCCAGGCGACGACAGACATCTTGGCGAGCTTCGCCCCTCGCGCGGGCTATGCGGTCAGTAACGCGCTGTTATATGTCAAAGGCGGTCTCGCATACGCTCACGGCAATTACGCCGCCGCGGCGCTTCCTGCGCCATTCGTCTTTGCGCATGTCGCAGCTTCCTCGGACCGGTGGGGTTGGACGATCGGTTCTGGCGTTGAATACGCCCTCGGCGGCCCCTGGTCGGCAAAAGCCGAGTACGATTACTATAATTTCGCGTCTCGGAATTGGGGCGTCGCAAATGTCAGCCAGGACGAGCATCTCGTAAAGTTCGGCGTGAACTATCGCGATGCCGTCATCGCGAGTGGCGACGCCTCAGCGCCGGCGTCGATGTTCGCGAGCGAGTTTTCCGGAGAATTCGGTGGCCGCGTCGGTTACACGACTGGGCGCTTTGACTTCGACCTTTGGGATCCGATCGTTCCTTATCAGCACAATTCGCGACTGGACTGGATTGACCAGAGCGGCATCGCGCTCGAAGGATTCGGCCGGGTCGACCACGTCTCCGGCATATTCGCAAAGGGCATGATCGGCGGCAACGCCCTCTTCGGCGACCACATGCATGATGAGGACTACCCGCCTGGGGAAATTCCCTACTCCAACACTTACAGCACGACCAGGAACGGCAACGGAATGTATGGGACGGCGGACCTCGGCTGGGCCTATCGCGGCCCGGGCTGGAGACTCGGCGGCTTCCTGGGCTATTGGCACAATGAGCAACAGCTTCACGCCTATGGCTGCACTCAGCTCTATCTGAGCGGCATTTGCCGACCCTCTGAGTTGGTGCCGTCCCAGATGAACATTCTCAGCCGGTTCAATAGCTGGAATGCGATGCGGATTGGCGTGGCTGCTGATTATAATGTTACGGATCGACTGAAGGTCTCTGTGGACCTCGCCTATATGCCGAGAGCCATCTTCGGCGGCCATGACAACCATTGGGCGCGATCGGATATCAATCCGCTGTCCGACACTAGCGCCGGCTATGGCTATCAGTTCGAAGGCGTCGCTTCATATCGCGTGACCGAGCGGCTCAGCGTCGGCGTCGGGGCGCGCTATTGGTATGCGGCCGCCACTGGTCATACCCAGTTTCCTTTCTTCCCATTTTCGCCGACGAAGTATGTCAGCGAGCGCACGACGGTATTCGTGCAGACCTCCTACGCTTTTGGAGAGGTTAGCTCGCCGCCGGTCGTCGCGAAATACTGATCGAGACGACGCCGGGCAGCTACGCAAGCCGGTCTTCGTGGGTCGGCTTTTTGATTTTGCGCTACGTCCAACCAGATTGGAGGGGTTATAGCTCGCGCAGCTCAGGCCCCGGCCTGCGCGAGAGAACGCGCCAGGTTCCGGCGAGTCCGAGCGCGATGGTGACGACGAGCGTCGCGAGCGTGATCAGCGCCGCCGTCGCGGGCGGAAAAATGAAGTCCACCTTCATCAAGATCGTGGTCATGGCGTAGGCGGCGCCGGCGCCGGCGGCGAGCGCGATCAGCGAGGCGGCGAGACCGACGAGGCCGAACTCCAGCGCGTAGGCGGCCGCGAGCCAGGGGCGGGCGGCGCCGAGCGTTTTCAGCACGACCGCGTCATGCAGTCGCGCGCGCTGGCCGCTCGCCAGGGCGCTCGCCAGCGCCAGGACCGCCGTGACGATGGCGAGTCCCGCCGCGGCGCGCGCGGCGAGCGCCAATTGGCCGGCGATCTTGTCGACCGCCGCCAGCGCGTCCTTGACCCGCACCGAGACGACGTTCGGGAAGCGCTTCGCCGTCTCTCGAATGAGGCGCGAATCCTTGGCGTCGCGCGCCGCGACCGACGGCGCGCCATAAGCGACGGTGAAAAGCTCGGTGTAAGGCGCGCCGGCGAAGGCGTTCGGCGAAAACACCATCACGAAATTGATCGCGTAGCTGCGCCAGTCGACTTTGCGCAGGCTGGCGATTTGCGCCGTGATCTCCCGGCCGAGCACATTGACTCGGATCGTGTCGCCGATCCGCAGCCCCATGCCCTCGGCGATCCTCTGTTCCAGAGAGACGAGCGGCGGACCGGCGTAATCCGCCGGCCACCACTCGCCTTCGGCAAGCGTGGAATTCGACGGAACCGCGGCGGAGAAGGTCACGCCGCGGTCGCCTTCGAGCGCCCATTTGGCGTCATCGGCGACGGCGATCCTGTCGACCGGCGTATCTTTCACGGCGACGATGCGGCCACGCATCATCGGCACATGTTCGATACGCGCGCCGGGCGCTTCAGCCAAAACGAAATCGGCGAAGGCTTGGGTCTGCGCCCTGGGAATGTCGATGAAGAAGAAATTGGGAATTTCCCCGGCTTCGGCGCGCGCCAGCTCATTATGAATGGCGCCTTCGACGAGCGCCAGCGCGACGAGCAGGGTCTGTGTGAGGCCGATGGAAATCATCAGCGCCGGCGTCAGGCTCTTCGGCCGCCAGATATTGGCGAGCGCGAACCGCAGTCGCGCGTCACGCAGGCGGGGCAGGGCGCGCGCCGCCCGCATGACGATCCACGCCGCGCCGCGCAGCAAAACGAAGGCCGCGACCGAGGCGGCGACATAGGCGGCGCCGAGCTTCATGTCGAAGGACGTCGCCATGACCAGCGCGGCAAGGGCGATCGCGGCCGCCCCCGCGCCGGCGCGATAGCGCTTAAGGGTCGCGCCCCTGGGATCATCGCGCAGCAGCGCCGCGACGGGCGTTTCATGGGCGCGCCCGAGCGGAACCAGCGCGAAAATGAGAACGACGAGAAAGCCGTAAAGCGCGCCGAAAAAAGCGCCGCGCGCGTCGAGGGCGGCGGATATGGGCAGGTCGGCGAGGTCGCGCAGCGCCTGCGCGCCCGCCCAGGGAATGAGCGCGCCGATCGTCAGCCCGATCAAGATCGCGAAGCACGCCGCCGCCAGAATCTGAGCGAGGGCGATTCCGAAGACGCGCGAGCCTTCCGCGCCGAGCGCCTTCAGAATCGCGAATTGCGCGCGCTTGCGCTCGACGAAGCCTTGTACGGCGTTGGCGACGCCCGCGCCGCCGGCGACGAGCGCGGTGAGCGCGACGAGGGTCAGCAATTGCGCGAAACGGTCGAGATTGCGCGAAAATTGCGGGGAGACGGCATCGCGCCGGCGTTTTTCCCATCCCGCCAGCGGAAAGACGCTTTCGGCGTCTTCGGAAAAGGCCTTCACATCCGCGTCGCTCGCTTCGCCTTTGAGCGTCACTCGGACGACATTTCTGAAGATCGAGCCCGGCGAGACCAGTTGCGCGCCCGTAAGGGCGGCGCGCGTCATCATCACACGCGGGCCGAAGCCGATTCCGCCGGAGAGCTTGTCAGGTTCGCTGCGCAGCATCGCCCGCAGCATGAAGCGCGAAACGCCGATCGTCACGGTGTCGCCGAGCCTGGCGTCGAAGCGGGCGAGCAGCATCGGGTCGACCGCGACGCCGGGAACGCCGCCCCGTTCCGCCAGCGCCTCCGCCAACGGCACGTCGGGTTCAAGCGCGACCGCCCCGAAAGCGGGATAGGTAGCGGGATCGACGGCCTTGATTTCCACCAGCGCCGCTTCGCCGTCGTCGCGACTCGCCATCGCCCGCATCAGCGAAATTTCCGACAGCTTTCCGCGCGCCTCGAAAAACGCACGCTGCTCGGACGAAAACTCCCTGGAAACGAGGCTGAAGGAGGCATCGCCGCCCAATATCGTCCGGCCCTCGCGCGCGAGCCCCTCCGCGAGCGAGCGGGAGAGGCCGGAGACGCCGGAAATCGCGGCGACGCCGATCGCGATGCAGGCGATGAAGACGCCAAAGCCGCGCGGATCGCCCAAGAGGTCGCGGAGCGCGAAGCGCAGCGAGAAGGGCAGGGCGGCGAAGCGCAAACCCCTCATGACGCCGCCGGCTCGCGCGCCTCGATCCGCCCCGAGCGCAGCAGCACGCGCCGGCTGCAGCGCGCCGCGAGCGCCGGGTCATGGGTGACGAGCACCAGCGTCGCGCCGCGGCGCCTTTGCTGCGCAAAAATAAGATCGATCACTGCGGCGCCGGTCTCGGAATCGAGATTGCCGGTAGGCTCGTCCGCCGCGAGGATGAGCGGGTCGGGAGCGAGCGCTCTTGCGAGCGCGACCCTTTGCTGCTCGCCGCCCGAAAGCTGCGCCGGATAATGGGACAGGCGTTCGGCGAGCCCGACCGCCACAAGCTCGGCCTCGGCGCGCTCGAAAGCGTCTGATTTTCCCGCCAATTCCAGCGGAACAGCGACGTTTTCGAGCGCCGTCATGGTTGGGATCAGCTGGAAAGACTGGAAGACGATTCCTATGTTTTCTCCTCGGAAACGCGCCAGCGCGTCCTCCGAAAGCGCGCCCAGATCGCGCCCGTCGATCCTGACGCTGCCGGCGTCGGGCCGCTCCAATCCGGCGAGGGTCATGAGCAAAGTCGATTTGCCCGAGCCGGAGGGACCCAGAAGAGCGACGGTCTCGCCCTGCGTCACGGCCAAGCTGATATTCTTGAGCACATGCACGCGGGCGGCGCCTTCGCCAAGCGTGAGATCGACGCCTTCAACTTCGATAACCTCTTGCCGCACGGAGCAAAACCTTGATTGATGCGCCGTCTTCGACGCCCTTGGTCCGGTCGCCTTATGGCGCTTTCCGCTATCTTCTCCAAGCGGCGCTCGCCGCATTGGCGCTACTCGCGCTCGCCCTTGCGCCGGCGCGGGCTCAGCCGATTAGAATTCTGGCGTTTGGCGACAGTCTGACGGCGGGCGCCGGAATCGCCGCCGAGGATTCGCTGCCGGCGCAGCTCAAGAGGCGCTTGAGCGCAGATGGGTTCGACGTCGAAGTCGTGCAAGGCGGCGTGTCAGGCGACACGACGACGACCGGGCTCGCGCGCCTCGACTATACGCTGGGCGCCGGGCCGTTCGACATCGCCGTGGTCGAACTGGGCGCCAACGACATGCTGAACGGGCACGACCCGAAGACGACGCGCGCCAATCTCGATCAAATTCTTGCCGTATTGCAGCAAAAAGGCGTTCGTCCGATCCTGACGGCCATGGCGTCGAGCACGAATCACGGGCAAGCTTACAAGCGGGATTTCGATTCGATTTATCCGGATCTTGCCGCCAAACATCAGGCGCCGCTGGTGCCCTTCATCCTGGAAGGCGTCTGGGGCAAGCCGGCGTTGCTCATCTGGGACGGCGTTCATCCGAATGCGGCCGGCGTGACGAAGATCGTGAATAAGCTTGCGCCCTATGTCGAAAAAACGCTCGTCTCTATGGGGGCGAGAAAGAGTTCGCGCGCGCAATGAGGCGGCGCGATCCCGCTCGGGGAGATTGTCATGCCCAGACTGTTCACGGCCTTGGAGATTCCCCGACAGATCGCTGAGAGCCTGGCGCGGCTGCGCGGCGGCGTCCCCGGCGCCCGTTGGATCGACGTTGAGAATTATCACGTTACCTTGCGCTTCATCGGGGATGTGGACGACGCTTTCGCGCGCGATGCGGCGAATGCGCTCTCCTTCATCCGACGCCCGGAAGTAACGGTGACCTTCGACCAGCTGAGCTCCTTCGGCGGGGACAAGCCGCGCGCCATCGTCGCGCGCGCAAGGCAGGAGCCGGCGCTCATTGAGATGCAGGCGGAGCAGGAGCGGCTGTTGCGTCGGCTCGGCGCGCCGCCCGAGCCGCGCAAATTCATCCCGCATGTCACGCTGGCGCGGCTGCGCGGCGCCAGCGCGGGCGCCGTCGCCGCCTATCTCGGAACGCGCGGCTATTTCCCGCCGCTGCGCTTCACCGCCGAGCGCTTCGTGCTTTATTCGTCGCGCGATTCAGTCGGCGGCGGTCCCTATATCGTCGAGGCCGAATATCCGCTGAGCGCGGCGCCGCAGGCGCTGACGGGAACGGCCGGCGGTTAAGGCGCGGCGAACGCGTTACCGCATCGCGAGCTTGCGGCCTTCCTTACGGCCGAAGAGCTCGTAATGGGCGAGGGGATTCATCCCTTTCTGCGCCACGTCAGGATTTTGTCGCAGATATCCGTCCGTCGAGAAAAACGGACCAGGATCGTGGCCCTCTTTGGCGCCGTGGAGCAGATAATGCATCGCGGCGTCGCCCGAAAAGCTGAGGCGTTCGGCATAGAAGACCGGATCGAAAAGGACCGAGCTTCTGACGGCGATATAAGGTTTGACGAGCTTCACGTCGCGTCTGCGTAACAGTAATTCGAAAGCTCTCGCCATCGCCAGGGCGCGGCCGATGCGCGAACGCGCGTAACGCTGCGACATGTTCTCGAAAATTTGAGCGATGCGCTCGGCCTCGAGGACATTCGCCTCATCGACGATGATTTGCTCAAGGATTTGCTGGCGATCGGCGTAATGCGCGGCGGTCTGCTGCGGCGAGAAGGTTTTGTAAGAGTCGAGGCGCAAATGCGCATAGAACCCGCCTTGCACTTTGTCGTCGATCACTTCCTCGACGATGAAAGGCGAGAGGCCGAGAAAATAAGCGTCGGTCAAAAGCAGTCTGAAGCTGTTCGGCGTGAAGGCGGAGCAATGAACGTCGAAATAGGCTTCGTCCTTTTCCGATCGCTTTCGAGACCAATCGTCGAACGCTTCGCGCAGGTTCCGTTCGGCGACAAAGCTGAGGGAAGCGGCGGACGCGTCGTCGCCGGCGCCTCGCGCGATCATGCTGACCTGCTCGAATATCTGCGCGTAGGTCGGACGCGTCCTCTCCTCGAAGAAGGCCTCGATCCAGGCGGTCAGGCTGGTGCGCGGCCGATAGAAATCGAGGCAGCCGCTCTTGTCGGGAACCACGATCGAGAGAAAGCCGCCGGTCTTGAGCACGCGCCCGCAGCCCTGCAGAAATTTGATTGGATTGGGAAGATGCTCGAAATTATTGGCGGAGATGATGTAATCGAAGGGCTCGGTCTCGCCGGCGCCGCGGCATAAGTCGTCGATGCGCATGGCGTCGCCGACGAGATCGACGGATTCGACCTGAGCCGCCTGTTCGCGCGTGAGAAAAGGGTCGGCGGCGGCGCGACGCCCGATGGTCTCCGTGTCGAAAACATCGAGATAGAGGCAATTGTAGCCGTCGCGCTTTGCGGCGAGGGGTGAGAAATAAGGGCCGAGTTCGATTCCCCTGGCGCCTTTCGCGGCATGTTTGAGAATCTCGCTTTTGCGGCTCATGTCCTGCTCAATCGCTTTCGCGGCGAAACTCATCAGCACGCAAGGGCCGCGGCTGTGCGCTAGCCTGACGAAGCGCAAGGACCGGTCAAGTTTCCGGCGCTTCCTTCACCGTCCGCGCGGGCGCCGCCTTGGCGCGGCCCTTTTCGACGATCGTCGCGAGCGACGGATCTTTCGCCACCGCCTCCTCGATCAGCCGGTTTGACGTTTCCTCAATGTCGCTCGTCAGCCGATCGAAAAAATCGTGCATCTCCATGCCCGGCGCGATGAGCGGCAAGAATTCGATCACCGCCGTTCCTGGCCGAACGATAAAAGACCGTCGCGGCCAAAAAAGACCGGAATTCACCGCGACCGGCAACACCGGCGTATCCGTCGCGGCGTAAAGCTGAGCGACGCCGAACCTGTAGTGTGGCGGCGCGCCGGCCGGACGGCGCGTGCCTTCAGGGAAAATGAAGAGCTGACGCCCCTGAGTGAAAATCTTTTTCGCCTTGGCGATCAGCTGCGGCAGGAGCTTGCCGCCCTTGGCGCGATCGATGGCGATCTGCTCGGCGGCCAGGAGATACCAGCCAAAGAAAGGCAGCCAGATCAGCTCATGCTTCAAAATATAGCTGAAGTCGGGAAAGCGGATCGGCAGAACGAATGTCTCCCAGATCGACTGATGCTTGCAGGCGACGATCACCGCACCTTTCGGAATGTTCTCGAGCCCGCGCCAGTCGATCTTTAGCCCGCAGATTTTGTCGAGCAGCCAGAGAGTCGTGCGCCCCCAGGTGCGTCCGAGCTCCTGATTGATCTGCCGGCGCATCGGCATCGCCGGCAGCCAGATGATCATGATGGCGAACATGTTCAGGAAGAACAGGATCTGAAAAACGAGCGAGCGCAGGACGAGCATGGCGAGATCGGGGCGAAGAGGCGTCGCGGGCCTTTTAAGGCGCCAGGGCGCGCCGAAACAAGGCTTATCGCGGTCGCGCCGACGCGGATCAGCTCCTGGCCTGTCGATCCGACCGCCGTCGCCTGTCATTTGCCTTCGGCCTGAATGATGCTAAGAGCACCCGCCAACCCCTGACGGCGCAGGCCGTCACATAACCCTCCACGGCTGACGCTTTCGCGCCGCCGCGCAAAGGAGTTGGCGCCAATGGCCATATCGCCCGTCACGTTGACCGAAGCGCTCACCTTCGATGACGTGCTGCTGCGGCCCGGCCATTCGAGGGTGATGCCTTCGGGTGTCGACGTCACCACGCGCCTGACCCGCGAAATATCGCTCAATCTGCCAATCGTTTCGGCCGCCATGGACACCGTCACCGAGGCGCGTCTCGCCATCGCCATGGCGCAGGCGGGCGGCATCGGCGTCATCCATCAGAACCTGTCGCCCGCCGCGCAGGCGGCGGAAGTGCGCAAGGTCAAGCGCTACGAAAGCGGCATGGTGATCGACCCGATCACCATTTTCCCCGACGAAACGCTCGCCGATGCGCTCGCCCTGATGGCCGGCCATGGCATTTCGGGAATTCCGGTCGTGGAACGCGCCGGCGACGGCGCCAAGGGCAGACTTGTCGGCATTCTCACCAATCGCGACGTGCGCTTCGCCCAGGACCGCAGCCAGCCGGTGGCCGAGCTGATGACGAAAAAGCTCGTCACTGTCCGCGAAGGCGTCGGGCAGGCGGAGGCGCAACGTCTGCTCCACGAACATCGCATCGAGAAGCTCCTTGTCGTCGACGAAGACTATCACTGCGTCGGACTGGTCACGGTCAAGGACATCGAGAAGGCGACGCTTCACCCTTACGCCTGCAAGGATCATGAAGGGCGATTGCGCGTCGCCGCGGCCTCGACCGTCGGCGATCATGGCTTCGAGCGCGCGCTTCAACTCATCGATGCCGGCGTCGATTGCGTGGTGATCGATACCGCGCATGGTCATTCGCAGGCGGTGATCGATCAGGTGGCGCGGGTGAAGAAATCCTCGAACAAAGTGTCGATCATTGCCGGCAACATCGCCACCGCCGAAGCGGCCAAGGCGCTGATCGACGCCGGCGCCGACGCGATCAAGGTGGGCATCGGCCCAGGCTCGATCTGCACGACGCGGATCGTCGCGGGCGTCGGCGTGCCGCAGCTCACCGCAATCATGGAAGTCGCTGAACAGGCGCGCAAAGCCGACGTGCCGGTCATCGGCGACGGCGGCGTCAAATATTCGGGCGATCTTGCGAAGGCGATCGCGGCGGGCGCCGATGTCGTGATGATCGGCTCACTCTTCGCCGGCGCAGAGGAATCGCCCGGCGAGGTGTTTTTATATCAGGGCCGCTCGTTCAAGGCCTATCGCGGCATGGGATCAGTGGGCGCGATGACCGCAGGATCGGCGACGCGCTATTTTCAGGGCGATGTGAAGGAGCAGCTCAAACTCGTGCCCGAGGGCATCGAGGGGCAGGTGCCCTATCGCGGCCCGATCGCGCCGATTCTTTATCAGTTGGCGGGGGGGCTGCGCGCGGCGATGGGCTATGTCGGCGCGCCGACAATCAAGGAGTTTCAAGAGCGCGCGCAATTCGTGCGGATCACCAATGCCGGATTGCGCGAAAGCCATGTCCATGACGTCGCGATCACGCGCGAAAGCCCGAACTATCCGACAGGCGTGTGACACGCGCAAAAAAGGGCCGCGCAACGGCCCCTAAGGCATGGGAGAAAAGTGAAGGAGGAAACTCTGGTTTGCAATAGGGCCTGAAAACTGAGCGTGAAATAGTCGCCCGTGAAGAACGCGATTTAAGCGGCGATTAGTCGGCGATTTGAGGCGTTGGCGTCGTCGAGGACGCTCAGGAACAAGGCCCACAGAAGCGCCAGCCATGCGAGCAGGCGGCGGAAGTTG
>NZ_JBFWVN010000013.1:0-58973 GCF_050246715.1 Methylocystis sp. | reverse complement strand
TGGCGGGCGTGGCTGTGAGGTCGAAGCGGAACGGGTTGGTGTCAGCAACCGAATCCTACGCCGTTTCAGCCACCTATGCTATGCTCGCCAGCCTTCGAACGGCGCCGTCACGAATAAGATGGGCTAATAGGAGATATTCGACGCCTGCGACGGCGTTGACGCGGGGCATTCCGCCTTCGACGCACAAGGCGCTAAACCGGGCTAAATGCGCTTCTCCCAAATGGGGCGATCCATTCGGAACCATGGAGCATGGTGGTGGACAGGAATAATGCGGTTGAGCGTTATTTTTTGGAGAAATTATATCGGGAGCTTTTTTTTCAGCAGGAACCGCAAAAACAAAGCGTAGAAGACTTCATTCGGACGAGGTCGGTCGAGTTTTCCTGGACAATCTCGAGACTTCTGGGTGGTTTGGGCTTCCTGCCTGACGACCGATGGCGATCCGAACGACGGTTACAACAGCTTCTCGCAGAACGCCCCTCGCTCGCCCCATCCAATCAAAGCGCGCCCCAAAATCCCAGAATATTGATCGACGTCACATCGACTCATTTTTCGGGCAAGAAAACTGGGATCCAGCGAGTCGTCAAGGAAGTGGCTTTTGCCGCCGCAGAAATGGGTCTGGCGCTTCCTGTGTTCGAGCACCACGGCAGTTTCTATCCCTATTTCAATAATGCGACCGCTTCAAAGACGATTGAACTCGGGCCGGGAGACGTCTTCCTGATGATCGACGCGCCAGGGGGAATGTTGACGACCTATTCGGCGATCATTGACGAAGTCCGAAAACGGAATGGCAAGACCGTCGTTTGCGTCTATGACCTCTTGCCGAAAATCATACCTTGGGCGTTCAGCCCCCTTCAACGAGCGCATTATGATGACTGGCTCGCCACCATCGTTAGCCATTGCGATGCGGCGGTTTGCATATCGGAAAATGTCGCAAATGAGCTGAGCGCTTACTTGGCCGGCTTGCCGGAACCTAATCGCATGCCTATCGGCTGGTTCCGTCTCGGCGGCGATATTCCATGCGACCTCACACAATCCGTTTCAGACGAGGCGACCTCGATCACGCAGGTCGATTCTCCATTCCTCTTAAGCGTCGGCACCTTGGAGCCGCGCAAATGCTATGATGTCGCGCTCGACGCGATGGAAGAACTATGGAATTCCGGAATTGAAGCTCGCTATGTCATAGTCGGACGCTACGGATGGGTGAGCAAGGCGTTACAGAGCAGGGTTCTTGAACATGAACAATATGGGAAACGTCTTCATTGGCTGCAAAACGCAAACGACGCTGACTTGAATTGTCTGTACCAGAACGCGCGCGCGCTTGTCTTTCCATCGCTTGCTGAGGGGTTTGGTTTACCCATTATGGAGGCGGCAAACCATGGCCTGCCCGTCATTGCGTCCGACATTCCGATTTTTCGCGAATTGGCAGGTGAGCACATAAGCTATTTCAAGAAATTGGACAGTTCCGCCCTCGCCGCGCAATTGCGGAAAGCCTTGTCCACGCCAAAGCAGGCTCCACGGATCGAGGTTTCGACCTGGAAGCAGTCAACGCGAACACTGTTGGATATGATACGAAGCCAGTCCTATCAGTTGAGGGACAGGCGATAGCGACGCCTCGCCGCGCTCGCTCTGAACCCGTGGAGGTTGGCGTTCTTGCGGTCTAGCGTAAACGGGCGGCAGCCACAGATTCAGTTCCTCGAACGCGCCTTCAACCTCAGCTCATGGTAAGCGCAGAGTTCGGGATTGCGCTGTCTGAACCGCGTCGCCGACATCGTCGCATAGGCGAGTTTCGCGCGCATGTTGGCGAAAGAGAAATCGCAATAGGCTTTGTTCATCAGGCCATCCATCAGCGTGCGGTTTTCGCCAGCCGGATTGATTAGGCACATGAATTTGCCGAGCTGCATGGCCGTCGGATGGCACTCATGACGGATCACGCGACGTACATGGAACGCTTCGGCGCTCCCGTGACCAAAAAAGTGATCAGCGATTTTATGGTATCCGTCGATGGTGATGCGATAGCGATCGACCATGCCGCCGCCGCCAAAGGAGTCATTGTCAGGGCGGCGGTCCAACAACGCGCCAGAGAGACATTTGACGCTCAGGCCGCTGCGCATCAATGCGAACAGGCGCGCCACATGCGCCCAGCAACTGCCGACGAATACTTCGTTGAGCGGCACGCGATTCCATGTCGAGCGCTTGACGATGATTCCGCCAAGGAAGCTGAAGAACGCTTCGGTGTTGACCGCTTTGCTGAAATAGTCGCGGCGACTGCGGCGATCTGAAAGTTCAAAGACGGCGCCGTCCTCGCACGCCACGGTCGGGTATTCGGTCGACTGGTCGAGGTAAACGTAATACTCCGTGTGCTTACACAAATAGAGATCCTGGCCGCTTTGAATCTCGCTCAATACGCGGAGAACCGCGCCCGGCAGCATGATGTCGTCGCCGCTGAACAGCCAGCAATAGTCGCCGGACGCGAGCTCCACTGACTTCGCCATATCGACATCGATGCCACCCTTCTGAGGCTGCCGCACAAATTTGATGTTGGGATGTTTGCGCTGGTAGTCAGCGACAATTTCAGCAGTGTCATCGGTGGAGGCTCCATCGAGAATGACGATTTCAACCTCTTCGCCGCCGTCCTGACCAAGGATTGAATCAAGTGTTTCCGAAATGAATTTTCCGAAATTGTAGATAGGAATACAAATCGAGAGACTGGCTGACACTGATGCGTTAATCCTTCGACAGAGCATAGGCTCCGCCCTCGCCGAGTTAAATCGCGGGGAAAATAGGCGGAAGCCAAGGTCAAAGCAAACGAGGGTTTAATTGGCGTTAAGCGATTGGAATGGCGCCGGCGCGAAAACAAACAGCGCGTCCGATTTATAGGCAGCCATGCGACGGCGGCGCTTGCGTTCCGCGGAGCTCTCTAACCTGGCTGCGACGCGCCGCCGCCCTTGATTTTAGCGCCGCTCTCCATAACTCGCCCTTGCGGACGCTTCCTTCATGAGGACCTTCCAATGGCTGACGAAGAAAACCCTACGGTGCAAAAGAACAAATATCTCTTCGCCGGGGTCGGCGCCGTTCTAGGCGGCCTGACGGGCGTCGCGATCGGCGGTCCGCTCATTGCAGTGGTCGGCGCCGGACTCGGCGGCCTCCTCGGCTACAATATGCTGAAACGGCTGTGACGAGTCAGGCGTCGGGCTGACCAAGGAATAGCATGACCAGCGCCGCGCAGCCGATAAAGCGGAACGCGGCCTGCTGCAGGTCGGCTCCGGCGCGCCACATCTGGAACCACTCGCCGCCCACCGCCATAAAGCCAAAGAGATAAAGCCCGACGGCGAGCGCAAGCCCGGCGATCGCGACATCCTTAGCGGCGTTGAAAAGCGCCGCTTCCGCATGACGAACGAACAATAGCCGCCACACGCCAGCGACGATTAACGCGCCGGCGGCGAATTCGACTGCGATAATGAAGCCGTAAAGCAATCGATGAAGCGTCGGGTTAGCGATGGCGCGCCACTCCAGCGGGCTGCCGGCCGGCACTTGGTCCATCGACATCACATGGCTGACGACCTGATAATTGGTGTCATAATCCGTCACATTATTGATCGCGACGAGCAAAATCAGGATGCCGAGCGCCGCGGTCAGCAGGATTTTCGAGAATCTGATCAACATGTCGAGCCGCTCCCCAGCGTAGCCTAGCACGCCCTTGGCGATTGATCTTGGAGCGCGAGGGCTTACAACACGCTTTGGTCTCCCTTCGGACGCTGGTCCATGATCGATCTTCACTATTGGCCTACGCCCAACGGCCACAAGATTGCGATTTTTCTAGAAGAAACCGGGCTCGCCTACCGGATCATGCCGGTCGACATCGGCAAGGGAGATCAGTTCAAACCGGAATTTCTGACGATTTCCCCCAATAACCGCATGCCGGCGATCGTCGACCGCGCGCCGGCGGATGGCGGGGCGCCGGTCGCGCTCTTCGAATCCGGCGCGATACTAGTCTATCTCGCTGAGAAGACCGGGCGGCTCCTGCCCGCCGACGTTCACGGTCGCGCGCGAACGCTGCAGTGGCTGTTCTGGCAAGTGGGCGGGCTTGGCCCGATGGCTGGTCAGAACCACCACTTCGCCAAATATGCGCCGGCGAAAATTCCCTATGCGATCGAGCGCTACCGCAACGAGACCGCGCGGCTCTATGGGGTGATGGACCGCCAGCTCGCCAAGACGCCCTATCTTGCCGGCGAATATTCGATCGCCGACATCGCCAGCTATCCTTGGGTTGTCCCGCACGAGGATCAGGGCCAAGACCTCGACGACTTCCCGCATCTGAAACGCTGGTTCGAGGCGATCCGGTCGCGGCCGGCGGTGATCCGCGCCTATGCGGCCGGCGCGCCCTATGAGCGCCGGCGTTTGGATTTTACCGCGCTGGAGCGCGAGATACTGTTTGGCGAGACGGCGGCGCCCGATGGGACAAAATAGGCTGTGGCGGCGCGGCGTCGTTCAAACGGTCCGAACTGCATTCCCACGCCTACGCCTTGCTGTATCTGGCGTAGAGTCGATCGGCGTTCGACCAGTCGAGCGCCTCCATGACGATTTTTACGTAATCGGCGGCTTTTGCCCCGAAATCCATCTGATAGGCGTGCTCGAACATGTCGAGGACGAGCAGCGGTTCGCCGCCAGCGATATTTTGGGTGTGGTCGCTGGCCCATGAATTAACAAGCCTCTTGCCGCGCTTGTCATAGGCGAGGATTACCCAGCCGGAACCGCCCCCGAGCGCCTTGCCCATGCTGACGAATTCGGCGCGCCAACGCTCGAAGCCGCCGAAATCGCGATCGATCGCCTGGACGAGTTCGGCTCCCGGCCCGGCGCCGCCGCCGCCGAGTCCAGCAAAATAGATTTCATGCAGGATCATCGAATTTGTCGCGATCAATTCCTCGCGCTTCAGTCCGTTGATCTGAAATCCCGGCGCCTTGTCGAAATCGAGAGTCGCGAGTTCTTTGGCGATCGCATTGAGGCGTTTGACCGCCCCGACATAGTTATTTTCATAATGCGAAACGAGGAGCTTCTCCGACAGCCCTTTGATCTTGGCGGAATCGAACGGCAAAGGCTGTGGCGCATTGAGCGCGGCCCCGCGCGAGAAGGACGTGGCTCCCTCGGCTCTCGCCGCGTCGGCGCCCATGTCAAGCGCAGCGCCTGCGGCGGCGGAGGCGGCGAGAAATCGGCGTCGGTTGAAACGGTTCGTCATACGCGTCCTCCGGACTGCACGCCCGGAATTTATCATCGGCAAATCGACCCCGGCACTCAAGAGCAGCTGATGAATTCGCGATAGAGCCAGCCCAGCCGCTTGCCGCCGGGGCTCGCCACATAGGCCCAGGGCTTGCCGTTATCATCCTCGCCGTAGCGCTGCACGACGATCGCCTTGCCATCCTCAATCACGTCGATGACGGTTTTGTGCTGGTCGCGGATGGCGATCGAAGCGCCTAGAGCATCCGTCGCCACGCAGCGGTCGCCGGCGAGCGCCGTTGCTCCCCAGGCGACCCCAGCGACCAGCGCAGCGACGGTGAGGCCGGTGAAAGGGGCGCGTCTCTCTTGCATCTGAGGGCTCCCGATTGAGTTGGAAAGACCTATAGTCAAGGCTTGGCGACCCTGGTTTGCGCCAGCGCACATGGAGCCGGCATGCGCAGATTGACATTTTCACTCATCGCCGCGCTTTCCGCGTCCCTTGCACGCGCCGACAGCCCGCCGCCAGGCTTCGCGCGCCTCTCCGACGTCGCGCCAGACATCGTTCAGGACATGCGCTACGCCGGCGCCAATAATTTCACCGACGCGCCGGTGCCCGGCTATGGCGCGCCCCAGTGCTGGCTGCGCACCGAAGCCGCCAAGGCGCTGGCCGCTGCGCAGCAGGACGCGCGCGCGCAGGGCGTTTCGCTCGTAGTCTATGACTGCTATCGACCGCAGCGCGCGGTTTCGGCCTTCGTTGACTGGTCGCGCAATCCCGACCAGCGGACGAAGGCGGCGCATTATCCGCATCTCAACAAAAGCGCGCTCTTTCCTGAGGGCTATATCGCCGAACATTCCACCCATTCGACCGGACTCGCCGTCGACATCGGCGTCAAGGGCTGGGACTTCGGCACGCCTTTCGATTTTTTCGACCCTAGCTCGTGGACGAAGGCCAAGACCTCGAAAACCGCGCGCGCCCATCGCGACGCGCTTGTCGCGTTGATGCGCCGCCACGGCTTTGAAAATTATCCGCGCGAATGGTGGCATTTCACCTACAAGGGCGCTGACGGCGCGCCGAGTTATGATGTCGAGATCAAGTGAGTCGGCGCGGGCCGCTCGATTGAACTGAACCCTCATGCGTCCGTCATTGCTCGATCCCCTCTTCGGTCGTGTCGCCGCGCTCCCCGGCGTCGGGCCGAAGACCGCTAAACTTTTCGACCGGCTGCTCGCCAGACCCGGCGCCGAGGCGCGCCTCGTCGACCTGCTGTTCCATCTTCCGTCGAACGTCATCGACCGCAGCGCACGGCCAACGATCGCCGCCGCGCCGCTCGATACGATGGTCGTGCTGAAGGCTCGCGTCACCGAACATCGCCGGCCTCAAGGCCGCTATTCGAAATCTCCCTATCGCGTGCTTGTCGAGGACAACACCGGCGATGTCGAACTCGTGTTCTTTCTCGCCAATCCCGACTGGATCGAGCGCAGCCTGCCGCTCGGCGCGACGCGCTGGATTTCGGGGCGCATCGAGCTTTACGACGGACGCCGCCAAATCGTGCATCCAGACCGCGTTCTTGACGAGGCGGGATTCGCCAAGCTCCCCGCCTTTGAGGCCGTCTACGGACTCACCGAAGGGTTGCAGGCGCGCTATGTCCTGCGTGCGAGCGAAGAGGCGCTGGCGCGCCTGCCGAGTCTTCCCGAATGGCAGGACGCAAGCGTTCTTTCCGCCAACAAGCTTCCAGGCTTCGCCGAGGCGCTGCGCGCCGCGCATCGGCCCGCGGGCGCCGATGCGCTCTCGCCGCAGCACCCCGCCCGTCAGCGCCTTGCGCTCGATGAATTGCTCGCGAGCCAGCTCGCGCTGCGGCTCATTCGCGCCAAGATGCGGCGACCCTCAGGTCGCGCGCATAAGGGCGACGGCCGCTTCGCCGGCGCGATCGAGTCGGCCCTGCCCTTTCGCCTGACGCAGGCGCAGCAGCGCACACTCGAAGAGATTCGCGCCGACCTTGCGTCGGACAAGCGCATGCTGCGGCTTGTGCAGGGCGATGTCGGCTCCGGCAAGACGATCGTCGCGGCGCTGGCAATGGCGAGCGTCGCCGAAACCGGCCGCCAATGCGCTCTGATGGCGCCGACCGAAATACTTGCGCGCCAACATTATGAGCGGCTAGCGCCGCTGCTCGAGCCAGCGGGATTGCGCGTTGCGCTGCTGACTGGCCGGGCCAAAGCAAGCGAGCGAGCGGCGCTCCATGCGGCGATCGGAGCCGGCGAAGTCGACATCGTCATCGGCACGCATGCGCTCGTGCAAAGCGATCTCGCCTTTCGCGACCTCGGCCTCGCCGTCGTCGACGAGCAGCATCGCTTCGGCGTCGAGCAGCGGCTGGCGCTGGGCGCCAAGGGCGACGCGGTCGACGTTCTGGTGATGACCGCGACGCCGATTCCACGCACGCTGGCGCTAACCGCCTTCGGCGACATGGACTGTTCCGCGCTCGACGAAAAGCCGCCCGGCCGCACACCCGTTTCGACGCGCGCGCTACCGGCCGAAAGGATCGACGAGGTGGTCGCAGGGCTGCGGCGCGCCTTGACGCAGGAGGCGCGCGCCTATTGGGTCTGCCCGCTCGTCGAAGAGAATGAGGAGCTCGACCTCGCCGCGGCGCAGGAACGCCGCGCCGATCTTGCAAAGCTCTTTGGACCGGCGGTCGGCCTCGTTCACGGGCGCATGAAATCCGCCGAGAAGGACGCCGTCATGGAAGGCTTTCAGCGCGGCGACATCAAAATTCTGGTCGCGACCACGGTGATCGAAGTCGGCGTCGACGTTGCGGAAGCGACCATCATGGTCATCGAACACGCCGAGCGCTTCGGCCTTGCGCAACTCCACCAACTGCGGGGACGCGTAGGGCGCGGCGCGGCGGAATCTTCCTGCCTGCTGCTTTACAAGGGTCCATTAAGCGAAGCCGCCAAGGCGCGCCTGATGATCATACGGCAGACCGAAGACGGATTCCGCATCGCTGAGGAAGATCTGAGGCTGCGCGGCGAAGGGGAAATTCTCGGCGTTCGGCAGGCCGGTTTGCCGAGCTTTCGTCTCGCCGATCTTACCGCTCATGCGCGGCTTCTCGCGATCGCGCGCGACGACGCGGAATTGATCCTGCGCCGCGATCCCGAGCTTTCGAGCGAGAGAGGACACGCCTTGCGCGCCCTGCTCTATCTGTTCGAACGCGACGAAGCCGTCCGCCTGCTGCGCGCCGGCTGACGCTGCGTCGTCATCACGAGCGAAGCGAAGCAATCCTGAATCGCGCGGCGATTGCTGGATCGCTACGTTGTCTGGCTAAGCAACAATAGGAAATCCGTTTCAACCGGTCGAGTGTCATTCCCGACGCGCGCAACGCGCGCGATCGGGAATCCAGCGCGACATCCGCTATCCTGGTTGTGACTCTGGATTGCCGGTCAGGCCTTCGGCCTGCCGGGAATGACACTCTCCGAGCGAACCGATCAGCCGAAAACCCTATGGCGCGAACGTCAGATCCGTCGCGCGACGACCACGCGATTACTGTTGACGCCTTTCACATTATTGGCGACGCCCCAGCAATTGCTCGTCTTGGTAAAGCTTTGCGCATTGACCAGCACGCCGAGCCTTTCGAACGGAAGATCGTCAAGCGCGCGCCAGACCAGTTGCTCCAAAGGAAGCGCGCCGCCTCTCACTTCGCCGACCTCATAAGCGACGTGACCGCCGGGCTTCACGACTCGGGCCAACTCCTCAAAAACCGCCCGCGTCATCAGGCTCCAGTCCTGCGGCGAACGAAGCTGCGAAAGGGCGATATGCTCGGCCCCAATTCCCGAAAACCAGTTGCGCAGCCAATTGTCGGCCCGATAGTCGACGACATCGAGAAAGGGCGGCGAGGTGACGACGAGATCGATTGTGGCGTCGGCAATGTGCGTCAAGCGCGCCGCGTCGGCCACGGCCAGCGGCGAATCGCAGGCGAGAGGGGCGCCTTGCGCCAGCAGCGCGCGCGATTTTTTTAATATCAGCTCGGCGATGTCGCGCGGCGGCGGCGTTTGCGCGCGGCGCGCGTTGATCCTCAGCTGCGCTTTGAGGGAAACCGCCTGGTTCGGCGGCATCGTATAGACTGAAAAGAATCCGGGCGAGTGGCCGGTCAATCGATTGAGCGCCACCATGCGAATCCAATCATCGACGGCGTCGAGCCCGCCATGTTTTTCGCGGCCGAGCAAATAGCGGCGCAACGCGCAAATCTGCCGCAACGTCTCAAAATGATAGAAGGCGAGAAGATCGTCGCGTTCGATCTCGCCGCGCCCCCAGGGCGCGACCGCAAGCCGCGCTTCGATCTCGCAAAGCGCGGGCGGACGCAGCCGCGGTCGCGTCAGCAACAGCGATAGCGGATTGGCGTCGGAGCCAATCGGCTTTCGTCCCATCAGCGCCGCTTGCAGCACCGTGGTTCCACGGCCCATGAACGGATCGCAGACCACTTCTCCCGCCTGCGTCAGCCGATCGATGAAGAAGGCCGGCAATTGCGGCTTGAAACAGGCGCGATAGCTGATCTCATGCAGCGGATGCGCGCGCCTTTGCGCCGCGGTCCAAAAGGCGTTGATGTAATAGGGAATGGCTTCGTCAATGACGACGCTTGTCGGCGCGCCGAAATCCGCCCGCCGCAGCTCCTGAAAAAATCCCGAATCCGTGAACTCTGGAGCAGCGCTCATGCCTCAGTTGCGCCGACGATCGGCGAGGCTCGGCAATGATTTTATCCTTGCTCCCGCGGTTCGGCGCGCGAGCGAAAGTTCATATTGAGTTTGCAACTCAAGCCAATCTTCAGGATCGACGCCGAACCAGTGCCCGAGCCGCAACGCCGTATCGGCAGTGACGCCGCGCTGCCCGTTGATGATGGCGGTGACCCGATTGACCGGCACGTCAATATCGCGCGCCAGGTCCGACGCCGTCAGTCCAAGTTCCTGTAAATGACGGGCAAGAATTTCGCCGGGGTGCGACATTCCATTCTCCATCGACGCCAGTTTGGGATTTATTGGACGCGCGCGAACGCTCTGGCGTCGCAGTCGAGCCGGACGGCGCGCATTCGCGGACGTTTCCTCCCGAACGCCGCTCAAAAACCTCCTGGTGAGCTCTTCATGATAATGGCCCATGCTCCGCCCCCGCCGAATATAGTTTTCGTAAACCATATTATCCGGCCCGTAAATCGGCGCCACGGCTGAGCGCGGGGCTGTCGGACGAAGGATTTCCTCCTCAGGATGAGGGTGAGGAAAACAATTCTTCACCCGATCCGCCAGTAGCTAAGCGCTCTCGCCTTCGATCCATCCGGCCCGTGTCTCGGCGATGAAGTCGGTAAGACATCCCGCGGCGATCGCCGCCCGCAGGCCCGCCATTAATTCCTGATAATAGGCGACATTCGCCTGAGTCAGCAGCATCATCGCGAGGATTTCCCCGGCTTTCACCAGATGATGCAGATAGGCGCGCGAATAGTCGCGCGCGGCGGGACAGGTCGACGTCTCATCCAGCGGCCGAGGATCGTCGGCATGGCGCGCGTTGCGCAGCGTCACTCTTCCGTGGCTTGTATAGGCAAGGCCGTGCCTGCCGGCGCGAGTCGGCATCACACAGTCAAACATGTCGATTCCTCGCACGACGGCTTCGACGATATCATCCGGCGCACCCACGCCCATAAGATAACGAGGCTTTGATTCGGGCAAATGCGGGGCGGTCGTCTCGAGCATATCGAGCATGACCTGCTGAGGTTCGCCGACGGCGAGGCCCCCCACGGCGATTCCGTGAAAATCCATGCCGGCGAGCGCCTTGGCGCTTTCGATTCGAAGCCGCTTCGACTCGCCGCCCTGCACGATGCCGAAAACCGCCCGGCCCGGCCGCTCACGAAAAGATTTGCGCGAACGCTCGGCCCAGCGCAGCGAGAGGCGCATGGCGCGCTCCGCCTCGCTTTCGGAACAGGGCAGACGCACGCATTCGTCGAGCTGCATCTGGATGTCCGAACCGAGGAGATCCTGAATCTCCATCGAGCGTTCGGGCGAAAGATGGTGTCGCGATCCGTCGATATGCGACTGGAAGGTGACGCCGCTTTCGTCGAGCTTGCGCAACTTCGCCAGCGACATCACCTGAAAGCCGCCGGAGTCGGTCAATATCGGATACGGCCAGCGCATGAATTCATGCAGGCCGCCAAGCCGCGCGATGCGCTCAGCGCCGGGCCGCAGCATGAGATGATAGACATTGCCGAGAAGAATATCGGCGCCAGCGGCGCGCACGTCTTCGGCGAACATCGCCTTCACCGTGGCCGCGGTGCCGACCGGCATGAACGCCGGGGTGCGGATCGTTCCGCGCGGGGTCAAAATTTCGCCCTGGCGCGCCAGACCGTCGGTCGCAAGAATGGAGAAAGAAAAATCCTGCGTCATACGACTTCCGTTTGAACGGCTCGGCTGTCATTCCCGACGCGCGCGCATAGCGCGCGATCGGGAATCCAGAGCAAGACCAGCGTTCTTGGATTGGCTCTGGATTCCCGGTCAGGCCTTCGGCCTGCCGGGAATGACAAGGCCTGAGCGAATGTATCAGGCGGAATTCGTATCACTTGTCGTCCTTAGCGCCGAGCGTGGCGATCTTCACGATGCGGTAGAGGCCGCTGTCGCTCTCATTGAACCATATGACGAACTCCGTCCCGACCTTTACCGTCGCTTCGCGCAGATTCGTTCGCCAGCTCTCGCCGCGCCCAAAGTCGATACGCCCGTCACGGCGCAGGACGAACGGGCGCACGCCGTCGCCGTCGAGCGTGAAGGCGCCAAAAAGCTCCCATGTCGAAACGATGCGCATGTCCTCGATCCGCGCGTCGATGGTCATCGGCGCTTCCCTTGGATCGTCGCGCCAGAGCGCCAGAATGCGCCTCTCCCGCGCGTCGCTCATGTGGCGCGGCGCTGCAGGAGACAGGCGTCGCCATAGGAATAGAAGCGATAGCCGCTGGCGATTGCATGCGCGTAGACCGCCTTGATACGCTCGAGACCGGCGAATGCGGCGACCAGCATGAACAGCGTCGAGCGCGGAAGATGGAAATTGGTGAGCAGCATGTCGACCGCGCGAAAACGATATCCTGGCGTGATGAAAATGCCGGTGCGATTGGCATAAGGTAAAATCCGGCCGGCGTCGTCCGCCGCGCTTTCCAGAACGCGCAGCGCCGTCGTGCCGACAGGGATAATCCGGCCGCCTTTCGCGCGCGCGTCGTTGAGCGCCTGAGCCGTCGGCGCGTCGATCCTCGCGAATTCCTCATGCATTTTATGCAAATCCGTGTCTTCAGCCTTCACGGGAAGAAATGTGCCGGCGCCGACATGAAGCGTCACGCGATAAAGGCTGACGCCGCGCGCTTCGATCGCCGCCAGCAGTCGCGGGGTGAAATGCAGGCCGGCGGTAGGCGCGGCGACGGCGCCCGCCTCGCGCGCGAAGATCGTCTGATAGTCAGTTTCGTCCTGCGCGTCAGCCGACCGCTTGCCGGCGATATAGGGCGGCAGCGGCATCACGCCCGCCTGCTCGATCGCCAAGTCGAGCGCCGGTCCACCAAGCTCGAAAGCTAGCGCAATCTCGCCTTCATCGCCCTTTGCTTCGACGCAAGCGTCGAGTTCGCCGCCATCGCCGACAAACCGAATGCGATCGCCAATGCTAAGCTTTTTCGCCGGGCGCATCAGCGCGCGCCAGCGGGAGGCATCGAGTCGTTCGATCAGCGTCGCTTCGACATTGGCGCTCAATTCGCCGCGCAGGCGCCGACCGGAAAGGCGCGCGTGAATGACCCGGGAATCATTGACGACTAGCGCATCCCCCGGCTGCAGATAGTTCGGCAAGTCCAGCACGCGGCGGTCTTCGAATTCGCCTTTCTCCGGCACGACCAGCATGCGCGCGCTGTCGCGCGGGCTCGCCGGCCGCAAGGCGATGCGGTCCGCCGGAAGCTCGAAGTCGAAGAGATCGACGCGCATGGAGGTTCAGATGAAGATGGCCGGGACAAGCCCGGCCATGTCGCGCGTCCGCCAAAGCAAGAACGCTAGCCCAGCGTCGCCTTGACGATCTTGTCGGGATCGCGCACCGGTTCGCCGCGCTTGATCTTGTCGACATTCTCCATGCCGGAGACGACTTCGCCCCAGACCGTATATTTATTGTCGAGGAAACGCGCGTCGTCGAAGCAAATGAAGAATTGCGAATTGGCACTGTCGGGACTTTGCGCGCGCGCCATCGAGCAGGTTCCCCGCACATGCGGCGCGCTGTTGAACTCGGCCTTGAGATCCGGATATTTCGAACCGCCAGTGCCGGTGCCGTGCGGGCAACCGGTCTGCGCCATGAAGCCGTCGATCACCCGGTGAAAGACGATCCCGTCATAGAATCCTTCCGAGACCAGCTTCTTGATATGCGCGACATGATTGGGCGCGAGGTCGGGACGAAATTTGATGACGACCGGCCCTTTCGTCGTCGCAAGCGTCAGAGTGTCGGCGACTTCGGTCATTAGCGCTTCCTTTGAAAATTGATGCGTGACGGCTCTTGAACTCAGCTCTCGTCGCCGGCGACGCGCATCTTGATGATCTTGTCGGGATTGTCGACCATGCCATTATTCGACTTCGCGCCCTTCTTAATCTTGTCGACGACATCCATGCCGGACACGACTTCGCCAAACACCGTATATTTGCCGTTGAGCTGCGGCGCGTCCGCATAACAGATGAAAAATTGCGAATTGCCGGAATTGACGTCGCCGCCTTCGCGCGCCATGCCAACCGTGCCGCGCTTGAACGGCGTATCGGTAAACTCCGCCTTCAGATCCGTATAGCGCGAACCCTGCATGCCGGTGCCCGTGGGATCGCCGGCCTGCGCCATGAAACCGTCGATGACGCGGTGAAAGACGATCCCGTCGTAGAAGTGCTCCTTGGCGAGCTTCTCGATCCGCTCGACGTGCTTGGGCGCGAGATCAGGGCGCAGCTTGATGGTGATGCGACCGTCCTTGGTGTCGAGGTAAAGGAGGTGATCATCGGCCGCCATAACGGGCGCGGCGCAAAGCGCGGCGGCGGCCGCGGCGGCGAGGATGAGACGGCGAGTGAGTTTCATGAAGCCTCCCTATGTTATTTCGCGCCTTTTGACGGCGCGTTCGAGCGCCGCGACGGAAGCGGCCGGCGCAAAGGCCGACACGTCGCCGCCAAGCGCCGCGATCTGGCGCACAAAGGTTCCGCTGACATGGCGTAGCCCTGGCGAAGCAGGCAGGAAAATCGTGCGAATGTCGGGCGCGAGGGTCCCGTTCATCCCCGCCATCTGCATTTCATAGTCGAAATCGACGCTGTCGCGCAAACCGCGCAAAATGGCGCAGGCGCCATGCTCGCGAGCCGCCTCGACGACGAGACCGTCGAATCCAGCGACCTCGAAGACGCAGGAGGAGCCGATTGCGGCGCAAGCGCTGCGAATGACGTCGACACGCTCCTCGAAGGAAAGCCAGGGCGCCTTGTCATGATGCACGCCGATGGCGACGACGATCCGATCGAAAAGCGCCGCAGCCTGCGCCATCACGTCGAGATGGCCGAAGGTCAGCGGATCGAAAGAGCCGGCGTAGAGCGCGGTCCGAGCGGTCGTGACAGAGGCGGCGGTCATCGCAGCGGTATAGGGGATTTCATTGCGTTTCGCGAGGCGGCGGCGCGCGGGGCGCGATCCGTGGCTTCGCCGTAAACGACCGCGCCGGAACGCATCGCACTGGAACGGCGGGAATTCGGCGCCGCCCGCACTCCCTGGCCGCCAAGCGAGCGCTACAATAATGCGGCGCGTCCAGCGCAGAAGGCGGGACGCCTGTGAAGGAGACTCCAAGATGGGACTTTTGGATTTTCTGTCCGGCAAGGGCAAACAGACGCCGGCTTCGGGCGCGCCCAAACAGTCGGCCGAAGCGACCACTAAGGCCGAAGAGAAGCCTGCGGCCGGCGCCGCGGCTGCGGCCGAGACCTTCTATGTCGTCAAGGAAGGCGACACGCTTTGGAAAATCGCCGAAGCGCATTACGGGGCCGGCAAGGGCGCCAAATATATGGAGATATTTGAGGCCAATCGGCCTCTGCTGAGCGATCCCGACAGGATCCAACCGGGCCAACGGCTGCGCATTCCCAACGCCACGACCGGACCCTTGGCTGCCGGCGAATGGCAGCCTCCAGCCGAAATCGCCGGCAAGCAGAGTTAGCCGGCGGCGGCGCTCGGGAAAGCAAGGTCAGGCCAAGCGGCACGGCGCGAGGCCGAATATCAGACCTTCGTCGCTTCGAAGGTGGAGACCGCGCGCGCAAATTTTTCCAGCCAGGCGACGAGGCGCGGATGTTTCTCCCGCCATGCTCCGGCGAAACGCAAATCCAGATAGCCGAGCGCGCAGGCGACCGCGATATGGCCGATGTCGACCTGGCCGGCCGGGGGAGCCGCCTCGAGCGCGTCGAGCGCGCGGTCGATCTTTCCCTGCTGATGCGCGATTGCTTCATCATAGCGCAAGGCTTCGGGCCGGCTGAAAGTTTCATAGCGGATCAGCAGAGCCGCGTCGTTAACGCCGTCGCCAAGCGCCTGCAGCCGCAATGCGGCAAAGCGGGCCGAAGGATCGACGGGAATAACGCCGGCGCCGGAGAGATGATCGAGATATTCGACGATGACCCGGCTGTCGTAGAGCGTCGAACCATCCTCCAGAATCAAGGTCGGGATTTTGCCAAGAGGATTCTGACGACGCAGACTGTCGGCAGGATCGGCCGCGTCGCCGGCGACGATTTCAATTCTTTCTGAAAGACCAAGCAGATCGGCGGCAATCCGAACTTTTCGGGCGTAGGGCGAGGCGGGAGAATAACGGAGGATGAGCATGGCGGTTCCTATCATTGGCTTATCGAAGCAACAACGGCGTTGAATTCGGTCAATTAACCTTGCAACCGCTGCGGACTTGATTACGGCTCAGGATGAGCCAGGTGTCGAAAGGCCGGGTGCTCGGGGCGGCGTGCGGCGAGAAATACTTGTTGCTGGGAGAGTTTGAAATGGAACGCCGCACCTTCATAGCAGCGCTGATCGCCGGTCTTGGCGCAACTTTTGTCGCCACACAGGCGCAGGCGCTTTCGGGGCTCGCGCCGCTCGCCAAGAATGGAATGACGCCTGAGCGGCCCGAGTTCGGCGTCGCAACGCCGGAAGACATGGAAAAGGCGCAGATCGAAAAAACCTGGTGGCGTCGTTGGGGCTGGCGCCGCTGGGGATGGCGTCGGCCCTATTGGCGCCGTCGCTGGTACTGGCGTCGCCGTTACTGGTACTAAGATAGCTGCAACGGCGCGCGTCTGCGCCTGAATGTCCTTCCGAGTCCGGCGCGTTCGGGCTCGGAAGCTTTGTTGCATCACTCGCCGGCCAGCCACGCCGCCTGAGCGCCGGCGTTTTCTCCCTGCGCCAGCCGCTCGGCGAGAAAGGCAAGGATCGTCTGCGCTTCCCGTTCGAAGACGAAGGGCGGGTTGACGACAACCATGCCGCAACTTCGCAAGCCCTCTTCGCTTCCGCCGACGCTCAGGGAAAGCCGCAAGATGCGCCTGATGCCGCTGCCCGTCAGCCGATCATAGAATTTGCGAACGTCGGACTCGCTTTTCGAGGGATGCCACAACGCGTAAATGCCGAAGCTCCATTTCGCATAGGCTTTCATGAAGGCGTCAAAGTCCGCGTCGAACTCGTCTTCGCGCTCGAAGGGCGGATCGATCAGAACAAGCCCGCGCCGCTCCTTGGGCGGCACATAGGCGCCTAGCCCCATATAGCCGTCGATATGAATCGACCTGATGCGCGCGTCGCGCGCGAATCGGCGACGTAGCGCGGCGAAGGCATCAGGCCTCAATTCGCAGAAAATCGCGCGGTCCTGCGGACGCATCAATTTTTGTATGATCGCCGGCGAACCCGGATAAAGCGCGGGCCTGCCCTCTGGATCGAGTGGTCCGAGACAATCGAGATAAGGCGCGAGCAGCGCGCGAACCTCAGCGCTCGAGTCGGAAAGCGCCGCGAGACGGCCGACGCCGCCGCGCCATTCGCCGGTGCGCTGCGCCTCGTCCGCGGAAAGGTCATAAGCGCCCTCTCCCGCATGGGTGTCGATCACGCGAAAGGGCGTTTCCTTGCGGCTCAAATAGACCAGAAGGCGCACGAGCAGCGCGTGCTTGAAAACGTCGGCGAAATTGCCGGCATGAAACCCATGGCGATAGTTCATAGGCGCATTGCGCTAAAGCGGCGCGGGCGCGCTGATTTCCCGAATGTGGCAGCCGCGCTGCGCGACTTCCGGACAGGCGCGAAATTCGCGCAGGTCCTTGGACAGGCAGATGCGCACGCCGTCCATGATTGTCTTGCGGCACGACACCGCCATCATGCCAGGCCGCAGCCTCGGATTGGCTTCATAAAACGCGCGCTCGACGTCGATCGGCGTAAATCTCTGGTCGCGCGCGGGTTTGACGAAGAGCGGCGGCATCGTCACCAAAGCGTTGGCGCGCGCCACATCCGCGAAATAGTCGCTTGGGCTTTTGCCGGAGCAGGTTCCGTGTTTCCGCCACTCATAGCGCGCCAGCCGTTCGTCGGGAAATAGCCCTGCCGCCTTTTCCAGCGCGACGCGCGACGGCGAGCGCGCGCCTGGACAATCGCTGGGAAAGTCGCCCCGCTCATATTGCGGCCAGAGTCCATGGACCACGAAACCCAGCCCTTTTCCTGGTTCGCATTGGTCGCGCGCGCCCTCGACGCTTTCGCAGAAGCCCGGCGACCAGCTCAGCGCCAAAACATAGAAGTCGTAGTCGCGCGGGGCGGCACCGGCGGCGCGCGACGCGCCGCGATTCCCGCAATCCGCCGCGGCGCAATCGCCCTCCTTTGCGACGGCGCTGACAAGCCCGGCGCACAAAGCCGCCCCGAAGAGAAAGGCCGATGCCGCGCAGCCAATGAAAACTCCTCTCATATCAAACGACTCTGCAATGAGGGACGCCTACGGCCCCGCGGCGCGGCAATGGGGGCTGAAGGCATGATTGGGGTCAAGCCCGACGATACACCATGTGACGCCAGGACCCGCGCCGATAAAGCCCAGTCCTTCGCCAATATTGTAGACGACCTCGCGTCCGACGCCGTCGTTGAACAGCGCGCGTCCGCGACAATAACGACGCGGAATATAGCTCAGCCCGTTGTTGCGCACGCCTGCTTCTGCGACGCCTTCGAAATTCACGATGGCCAGCGGCGAATTCCAATACCAGGCTTCTCTCGCGGCGAAATCGGAGACAATTCGGGCGAGAATGTTCGGATCGGCGCAATAGGGCGTCAGCCCCGAGTAAGGCAAAATTCGGAACTCCGCCGGCGGACTATCTTCAAGCGTGGACTGCGCGGCCGCTGTCGCCGCGCCCAGCGCGAAGCGCGCGAAGAGCGCGCCTGCGGCCGCTCGCGCCCAAGCTTGGCCTACTCCGGGAGTGCCGCGCATCGTTCTTCTCCTCAGTCCCGCCAAATAAATGACGATTGACGCCAAAACAGTGCTGGACGTCAAGGCGGTGCGCCACAACGTCGAAGCCGTCAACCCAGTAATTAACCGAAGAATTGCGACGAGGATGTCAAGGCGCCCAAGACGCGCTATAATGGCCCGCATGTCTATCAGCGTGCAGAGCCTGCGCCGCGTAATCGTGCTCTTTTTTGGCGCATTGTTGACGATCGCGACGCCCGACGCGTCCTTTGCGCAGGACCCCTTTACCGAATTTTTCGGCGGGCTATTCGGCGGCCCACAGCGTGGTTACGGGCATCGCCACGAGCCGCGAGTCCGACGGATCATGCCGCACCGGGAAAACCGCGGGCCGACCTATTGGCACGGACAGACCGACAACGCGCGCCGCGCCGCTAAACGAAAGCAAGGCGCGCCGGATCAGTCTGAGAGCGCGGCCGTCACTCAGCCGGCCTTCTTCGTCGCGACGGTCGGCGATACGCTGGGCATGCTTCTCGCCGACGGCCTGAAGGAGAGCTTCTCGGATCGCCCCGACGTGGCGATCCTGCGAATGGGCAAGGAAAGCAGCGGCCTCGTCCGCGACGACTTCTATGATTGGCCGAAGTCGGCGAAGGAGATCGCCGCCGACGCGCAAAAGATCAATGTCGCCGTGGTCATGATCGGCAGCAACGATCGTCAGGCGATTCAGCAGGGACAGGAAACATATGAGCCGCTGTCGCCACGCTGGCGGGAAATCTATGCAGCGCGCGTGGATGCGATAATCGCGGCCTTCAAGGAAAAGAACATTCCGGTCATCTGGGTCGGTCTGCCGGTCATGAAAAACGAACGTCTGTCGGCAGACATGGCGCAGCTCAACGAAATTTTCAAAGCCCGCGCGGCCCACGCCGACGTTCCTTACGTCGACCTTTGGGACGCGCTGACCGATGAACACGGGCAGTACAGCGCGTTCGGGCCGGACATCAACGGCCAGATCGTCAAGCTGCGCTCTGCCGATGGGGTGCATTTCACGGAGGCCGGCGCGCGCAGCGTCGCGCATTTCGTCGAGGGCGAGATCAAGAAATATTACGACGCCTATCGGCAACAGGCTCCAGTCGCCGACGCTCCGGCGGCGACGCCTTCCGAGGCGTCAACGGATTCGACTTCGCCCCAGCAACCGGTGGCGGCGGTTCCGGCGAACGGCCAGCCGATCATTTTCCGCTCTCCCGTTGGCGGCCCCTCGGCGGCCCCGACCTTGCCTGAACGACCGGCGGTCGGCCCGACGCAACAGTTGACCGGCTCTGGAACGGCGACCGAGCTCGCCAGGAAAACGCCTGCCGGCGCTGCGGCTGAATCCGGCGCGCCGGCGCAGGCGCTCGTTCGACATGTCTTCGTCGAGGGCGGCGACCAAAGTCCGCGCAACAATCGCGCCGACGACTACAGCTGGCGTCCACCCGCGAACGCCGCTTCTCAGCCGCATTAGCGATTTGTGCGTTAGCGCACGGAACGCTTTTCGGTGGTTCTGCATTGTCTCTGCACAACAGGGAAATTGTGGAGCCTACGTTATGTCCCACCGTGAGTTCGCTGCCCGCCGCTTTCTGAAAGTCGCCGCCGTCGCCGCTATTGCGGGACTTTCGTCGACTGCCGCCAACGCCCAGGAACGCTCCTTCATGGCGCTGTTTGGTCTGGACGACAGCGCGCAGAACACGACCGCCGCCTATTATGACGCGCGCGAGCAGCAGGCTTACTACGGTGGGGATCAGCAAGACTCTTATGCCGCGCAGGACCCGCGGTCCTATTACGCCTCCCAGGACCCGCAAGAAGCTTATTACGGCTCCCAGGATCCGCAGGCCTATTACGGCGACCCGGACGAGGCGCGGCTCGCCCGCGAATATCCGAGCACGACGCGCGAGATCGTGCAGGACCCGACCAATGAGCGTCCCGGCACCATCACCGTCGACACCAAGAACCGCTATCTCTATCTATCGCTGGCGAACGGACAGGCCATGCGTTACGGCGTCGGCGTCGGCCGCCAGGGCTTTACCTGGAAGGGCCGCACGCATATCGGCCGCAAGGAAACCTGGCCCGGCTGGACGCCCCCTGCGGCGATGTTGAAGCGCCGTCCCGACCTGCCCCGCCACATGGCCGGCGGCGAGGACAATCCGCTCGGCGCGCGCGCGATGTATCTCTATTCGGGCGCTCGTGACACGATGTTCCGCATCCATGGCTCCAACGAGCCCTGGACCATCGGCCAGGCGGTGTCCTCGGGCTGCATCCGTATGCTGAACAATGACGTGACCGATCTGTTCAGCCGCGTGAAGGTGGGCACCACGGTCGTCGTTCTGTAGGCGAGCCCCGCATCAAAAAGAAAGGCCCCGGTTTTCGGGGCCTTTTTTATGCGCCTACTCCAGCGAGCAATTGAACACCAAATTGGTCAGCGCCGAGAAGGTCACCTGCACGAAGATCCATATGCCGATCAGCGTCCAGGCGAGCTTGTATTTCTCGCGGCCGTAAAGAAACGCGCCAATAAGCGGCAGGATCAGGAAGAAGAACTGCCAGGGCGTGCCGACAAAGGTGTCGCAATACCAGAGATTGAGTTTCTCGCTGAACATTACTCTCACCTTGGCAGATTGGTTTCGCCCATTAGGAACTCATCCACCGAATGGGCGCATTGGCGACCTTCGCGAATGGCCCAGACGACGAGCGATTGACCGCGCCGCATGTCTCCACAAGCGAAGATTTTCTCGCGGGACGCCCGATAGGCGCTTGTGTCGGCGGCGACGTTGCCGCGGGAATCGAGCGCGATTCCGAGCCCTTCAAGCAGGCCTTCGCGCACCGGCGACACGAAACCCATCGCGAGCAGCACGAGATCGGCCCTGATCTTGAAGTCGCTTCCGGGCTCTTCCTGCATCTTTCCGTCGACGCGCACGCAGCGCAGCGCCTTCACCGCGCCGTCCTTGCCTTCGAATTCGCGCGTCAGCACCGAAAATTCCCGTGACGAACCCTCGTCGTGAGAAGAGGACGTGCGCAGCTTCAACGGCCAGTCGGGCCAGGTCAGCAGCTTGTGCTCCTTCTCCGGCGGGCGCGGCATGATTTCGAGCTGAGTCACCGAAAGCGCGCCCTGGCGCACCGACGTCCCGATGCAGTCCGAGCCTGTGTCGCCGCCGCCGATGACGACGACATGCTTGCCGGTGGCGAGGATCGGCTCGTTGGTCGAGAGCGGCTCGCCCGACACCCGACGGTTCTGTTGGGGCAGAAAGTCCATCGCGAAGTGAACGCCGCGCAATTCGCGGCCGGGAATCGGCAAATCGCGCGGCTGTTCGGCGCCGCCGGCGAGGACCACCGCGTCATGGCCGGCGACCAGATCGTCGGCGGAAAGATCCACGCCGACATGAACGCCGCAGTGAAACACGACGCCTTCCGCCTCCATCTGCAGAACACGACGGTCAATGAGACGCTTCTCCATCTTGAAGTCGGGAATGCCGTAACGCAGCAAGCCGCCGGGCTTCGCATGCTTTTCATAGACATGCGCGTCATGGCCGGCGCGGGCGAGTTGCTGCGCCGCGGCAAGTCCCGCGGGTCCGGAGCCGACGATCGCGATTTTCTTGCCTGTCTTGCGCTTTGAGGGCTCTGGAACGACCCAGCCGTGCTCAAATCCGCGGTCGACGATTGCGCATTCGATGGTTTTGATCGTGACCGGCTGATCCTGGAGATTCAGCGTGCAGGACGCCTCGCAGGGCGCCGGGCACACGCGGCCGGTAAATTCGGGGAAGTTGTTGGTCGAATGCAGATTGACCAGCGCGCGCCGCCACTCGCCATGGTAGACCAGATCGTTCCAGTCGGGAATCTGGTTATTGACCGGGCATCCGTTGTGACAAAAGGGAATGCCGCAATCCATGCAACGCGACGCTTGGCTGCGCGTCGTTTCGTCCGACAACGGAATGATAAATTCGCGATAGTGGCGAATGCGATCGGCCGCCGGCTTGTATTTGCGGTCATGCCGGTCAATCTCGAGAAACCCGGTCACCTTACCCATTTTTTCGCGCACCTTTCGCGCCTCGACCGCGGAGGCAACGGCATTTCTCATCAGCGCGGCAGTCTTCCGCCGCAAGCGAATTCGCTTTCTGGCCAAAGCGCCCGGAGCCGCCGCAATCTTGGATGTTTTCTAAACGCTTTCGAGGCGTCGGCGTCAAGCCGCGAAGCTTCGAGGCGATCCCCGTCGACCGCGCTCGCGCGAGACTATTGGGTCCTCGGCGTCATTCCGCCGACGACAGGGGCGACGCGGCGAAGCTGATCCTCCTTGATCCGGCTATGCAGCGATTTCACCTGCCGCTGCGCCTTCGCCTCATACAGCGCTTCATCCGCCACGGAGAGAAGCGCCTCGGCGTCGGCGCCATGTTCCGGCACGAGAGCGACGCCGACGCTGACGCCGACGGTTGCGTGAACGCCGTCGCCCAGATCGTAAGACGCCGAAATGGAATGTGTCAGCCGCTGGCTGAGCTCCGCCGCCTGGGCGCGGGTCAATCCCTTTGCAAGCACCACAAATTCGTCGCCGCCGATTCGCGCCGCCACGTCGGTCGCGCGCAAGGACTGGCGAAGGCGCTCCGCCGCCAGTTTGAGCATCCGGTCTCCTGCGGCGTGACCGTAGGTGTCGTTGACGCCCTTGAAGTTATCGAGATCGAGAAACAGAACGGCGAGATCGCCGCCGTGCCGGGGCGCGCCTTTCAGCCCAGCGTCCACCGCGGCGGCAAGTCCCATGCGATTCGACAGGCCGGTGAGCGCGTCATGCTTGGCGCGGTGGTCGTTCTCGCGCTCAGCCTGCATCGTCGCGACAAGCATCTTGTTTAGACTGTACGCGGCGGCGATCATAGCGGAAAGGTACAACGGAATCTGAAGGAACACGAGGTAAAGTAAGGGTTCGCCGGATAGGGCGGCGCCCGGCAGAAGAGGGCCGAGGCTGGTGAGGATCATTGCGCCAGCGAGACGTGGCGCGCCAAAATTGCGAAATCCAATGCCACCTGCCATGGCGGTGCCAGAAAGACAGGCGAGCGTCGCAGAAACCCAGTCGCCGCTTGCAAGGCTGATAAAAGCGCCGTAGCCCACGCCGCTGCTCCAAAAAAGCTGAAGCAGCAGATAAAGATCAGTCGGCGTGGGGCGATGCGCGAGCGCGGCGCGACGCGAGACGCTCAAAACGATCAGACGAATGGCGCCGAGCACGATTTCAAAAATGAACCATGCGATGAAGGGCGGCGTCTGTTCGCGCCAGGCGATCGCTCCCGCAACGACGATCGTGTTGATAATCCCGCCGAAGAACACAGGAAGCGTGCCGAACAGCCCGCCGATCAGCTGTAGCTCAATGTCTACGGGCGCGCCCAGACTAGGGCGCACGAGCCAGCGCATCACGGCCCAGCGCGGCATAGTGTAGACCCTGGAATCGTCTCGCATCAGGCTTCCTCGCCGCCATTAAGGAAAACCGCCGAGTTTAAACCAATTTAGCTAAACGCCCCTGTTTTACAATGCTTGCCGATAAACGCAAGGCGGCGCTTACGCGCCGCCTTGTCAGTTTTCACTGCGCCTGGGTCACTCGCCGGCGGCCCGCAATTGCTGAGGCTGCTTCCTACGCGCATTCAGCTCGTTGAGCGCGCGCCGATATTCGACCGGCATCACCTTCCGGAACCTGCCCATGTAATTTGGCCAGTCTTCGAGAATGTCGCGCGCGCGTGTCGAGCCGGTGTAGCGCAGGTGATTGGCGATCAGCTGGCGCAGACGTTCGGCGTCAAAGCGCGTCATGTCGCTCATCACGTCGACGCGGCCGTGGCCCTCGAGATCGCCGGATTGGTGATAGGTCTCGGTCATGACGGCCTCCTCGCTTCGCACTGGCTCGAGGTCGACCATCGCGAGGTTGCAGCGCGTGGAGAAAGCGTCGTCCTCGTCCAGGACATAGGCGATGCCGCCAGACATGCCGGCGGCGAAGTTGCGCCCGGTCTGGCCGAGCACCACCACGACGCCGCCCGTCATATATTCGCAGCCGTGGTCGCCAACGCCTTCGACGATAGCGATCGCTCCCGAGTTGCGCACGGCGAAACGTTCGCCGGCGACGCCGCGGAAATAGCATTCGCCGGCGATGGCACCGTAGAGCACCGTATTGCCGACAATGATCGAATTCGCCGGGTCGATCTGCTTCGCCGCGCGCGACGGATGGACGATGAGCTTCCCGCCCGAAAGGCCCTTGCCGACATAGTCATTGGCTTCGCCTTCGAGACGCAGCGTCACGCCGCGCGCGAGAAACGCGCCGAAGCTCTGGCCCGCCGTCCCGGTCGCGCGAATGTCGATCGTGTCCTCGGGCAGTCCCGCATGGCCGTAGATGCGCGCGACTTCGCCGGAAAGCATCGCGCCGGTGGCGCGATCGACGTTACGGATTGGCGTCTCGATCGAAACCTTCGCGCCGCGATCGAGCGCCGCGCGCGCTTCGGCGATGAGCTTGTTGTCGAGGACCTTGTCCAGTCCGTGGTCCTGCGCGGCGCTGTGCCGGATCGCGGCGCCCTCGCCTTGCGGCTTGAAGAAAAGTTTGGAGAAGTCGAGACCGCACGCCTTCCAATGCGCGATCGCCTCCTCCTTGTCGAGCATTTGCATCTGCCCGGTCATCTCGTCGAAGCTGCGGTAGCCCATGGCGGCCATGAGTTCGCGCGCTTCTTCGGCGACGAAGAAGAAGTAGTTGATGACATGTTCCGGCAGACCGACGAAGCGCTTGCGCAGGACTGGGTCTTGAGTCGCCACGCCGACCGGGCAGGTGTTGAGATGACACTTGCGCATCATGATGCAGCCCGCCGCGATCAGCGGGGCCGTCGCGAATCCGAACTCATCCGCGCCGAGCAAGGCGCCGATCACCACGTCGCGGCCGGTGCGCAAGCCGCCGTCGACCTGCACGGCGATGCGCGAACGCAGATTGTTCAGAACCAGCGTCTGATGCGTTTCGGCGAGGCCGATTTCCCAGGGCGACCCAGCGTGCTTGATTGACGTAAGCGGCGAAGCGCCGGTGCCGCCCTCGAAGCCGGAAATCGTCACATGATCGGCGCGGCCCTTTGAGACGCCGGCGGCGACGGTGCCGACGCCAACTTCCGAGACGAGCTTCACCGACACGGCGGCGCGCGGATTGGCGTTCTTGAGATCGAAGATGAGCTGGGCCAAATCCTCGATCGAATAAATGTCATGGTGCGGCGGCGGCGAAATCAGGCCGACGCCCGGCGTCGAGTGACGCACCTTGGCGATGACCGCGTCGACCTTGTCGCCCGGCAGCTGTCCGCCTTCGCCGGGCTTCGCGCCCTGCGCCATCTTAATCTGAATCATGTCGGCGTTGACCAGATATTCGGTGGTCACGCCAAACCGCCCGGACGCCACCTGCTTGATGGCGCTGCGCATCGAATCGCCGTTCGGCAGCGGCTTGAATCTGTCGGGCTCTTCGCCGCCCTCCCCGGTGTTCGACCTGCCGCCGATGCGATTCATGGCGATGGCGAGCGTCGTATGCGCCTCGCGCGAGATCGAGCCAAACGACATGGCGCCGGTCGAGAAGCGCTTGACGATTTCGCTTGCCGGCTCGACCTCATCGAGCGGAACCGGTTTGCGTCCGTCCTCTTCGGCGCCCTTGATGCGGAAGAGTCCACGAAGATTGAGAAGCTTCTCGTCCTGCTCGTTCAAAAGCTTGGCGAAGGCGCGATATTTTTCTTGCGCATTGCCGCGCGCCGCATGCTGCAACAGCGACACGGTCTGCGGCGTCCAGCTGTGCGCTTCGCCTCTGATGCGGAAGGCGTAATCGCCGCCAACGTCGAGCGCCTCCTTGTAGACAGGCGCGTCGCTGAAGGCGAGACGATGGCGACGAACGGTCTCGCGCGCGATTTCCTCGAGCCCGACGCCTTCGACGCGCGTCGTCGTGCCGGTGAAGAATTCATCGACGAAGCTTTGCGCTAGTCCCACCGCGTCGAAAATCTGAGCGCCGCAATAGGACTGATAGGTCGAGATGCCCATCTTGGACATCACCTTGAGCAATCCTTTGTCGACGGCCTTGATGAAGCGCTTGACGGCAGTCGGCCCATCGACGTCGGAGGGAAACTCCGCCGCCGAGGCGATGAGCGTTTCAAATGCGAGATAGGGATTGATCGCTTCGGCGCCGTAGCCCGCAAGGCAGCAGAAGTGATGCACCTCGCGCGCCTCGCCGGTCTCGACGACAAGGCCGACGGAGGTGCGCAGCCCTCTGCGGATGAGATGATGATGCACCGCTGCGGTGGCGAGCAGCGCGGGAATCGGAATGCGGTCCGGCCCCACCATCCGGTCTGACAGAATGATGATGTTGTAGCGGCCGCTCACCGCCTCCTCGGCGCGTTCGCACAGCCGCGTGATCGCCGCACGCATGCCCTCGGCGCCTTTCTTGGCGTCATAGGTGACGTCGATCGTCTTGGTGTCGAAACTGTCCTCGACCGTGCCGATCCAGCGGATTTTTTCCAGATCTTCGCTCGTCAGGATCGGCTGGCGCACTTCGAGGCGCTTCTTCTTCGCCGAGCCTTCATGGTCGAGAATATTGGGCCGCGGTCCGATGAACGACACAAGGCTCATCACCAGCTCTTCGCGGATCGGATCGATCGGCGGATTGGTCACCTGCGCGAAGTTCTGCTTGAAATAGGTGTAGAGCAGCTTCTCCTTGTCGGAGAGCGCCGAGACCGGCGTGTCAGTGCCCATCGAGCCGACCGCCTCCTGGCCGGTGACGGCCATCGGGAAGAGCAGAAGGTCGAGATCTTCCTGCGTGTACCCGAAGGCTTGCTGACGATCGAGCATCGACACATCCCAGCGCGCCGGACGCGTATCGACGGGCTTCAAATCCTCGAGTTGAATCTGCGTGCGGGTCAGCCACTCCTTGTAGGGATGAGAACCCGACAGATCCTTCTTGATCTCGTCGTCCGAGACGATGCGCCCCTGCTCGAGATCGACAAGCAGCATCTTGCCGGGCTGGAGGCGCCATTTGGCGACGATCTTCTCTTCGGGAATAGGCAGCACGCCCATTTCGGACGCCATGACGACGAGGCCATCGTCGGTGACGAGATAGCGCGCCGGCCGCAGCCCGTTGCGGTCGAGCGTCGCGCCAATCTGCAGCCCGTCGGTGAAGGCCATGGCGGCGGGACCGTCCCACGGCTCCATGAGCGCGGCGTGATGCTCGTAGAAAGCTTTGCGGTCGGCGTCCATCAGCGGATTGCCGGCCCAGGCCTCGGGGATCAGCATCATTACCGCATGGGCGAGCGAATAGCCGCCGCGCACCAGGAATTCGAGCGCATTGTCGAAACAGGCGGTATCGGACTGTCCCTCATAGGAGATCGGCCACAGCTTGCTGATCTCGTCGCCAAAGAGCGGCGACGAGACCGACGCCTGGCGCGCCGCCATCCAGTTCAGATTGCCGCGCAGCGTGTTGATCTCGCCGTTATGCGCGACGAAGCGATAGGGATGCGCCAGCCGCCACGACGGGAAGGTGTTGGTCGCGAAGCGCTGATGAACGAGCGCCAGCGCCGAGATGAAACGCTCGTCCTTAAGGTCGAGGAAATATTCGCCGAGCTGCGAAACGAGCACCATCCCCTTGTAGACGATGGTACGCGACGAGACGGAAACTGCGTAAAATTCGCGTCCGCCATTGCCGAGCGCATAGATTTCGTTCGAAGCGGCCTTGCGCGCGAGATAGATGCGCCGTTCGAAATCGTCGGCGTCGACGACGCCCGGACCGCGGCCAACGAATATCTGCGCGTGATGCGGCTCGACCGCCTTCACCGCCGCGCCGAGATCGCTCGAATCGACGGGAAGGTCGCGCCACCCGAAAACGACGAGCCCCTCCGCCTTCGCCGCCGCCTCGATAATGTCGCGCGCTTTGGCGCGGGTCTCGGGATCACGCGGCATGAAATACTGGCCGATGGCGTAATCGCCGGCGGCCGGGAGCTCGATGCCGAGTTTCGCGCATTCCGCCTTGAAGAATTCATGCGGAATTTGCACGAGGATGCCGCAGCCGTCGCCGAGCTTGGGATCGGCCCCCACGGCGCCGCGATGATCGAGATTGAGCAGGATGCGCAAGCCCATCTCGACGATCGACTTCGACTTTTCGTTACGCATGTTGGCGACGAAGCCGACGCCGCAGGAATCGTGCTCCTTGGCGGGATCGTAAAGTCCCTGCGCCGGCGGAAGAGCGGGATCGCGACCAAGCGGCTGCGCTCCGGCTTCAGCGTAATGCTCGGCGGCTTTCGTCATCTCGGCGTCTCCTCGACGGATCGCGCTTCTTCACGCGCGCCTGCCGCCCTCTCATCGAACCATAAAACTTTCGCAGGCGTGACCGAAATCGTCGCCGCCCGAATCGCCGTCAGCGCAGGTCCCGCAACGGCGGGCTGCGAACCCTCGCGTCGTCGTCTTGCGATTCCGCGCAAGGCAAGCGACGCGCCACCCTTGCAAGCCCTTCCAGTTCATCTGGGCGACTGCGTCCTGTCGAGCGCTGACCACCTAGATGAAACAATGGTTTGCACCAGCGAGCCCCATTTTAAGGTCAGTATCGCTGACATATCTGGGGGCTAACTTACTGCCAGATTTGCGCTGAAGTGACAAGCAATCCGACGCGCTTTGAACGCTCCTTGGGCGCCTCGCCAGTCCAACGCTCGCCGCATTGTTGTCAGAGCATCCCGCCAGCGACCGAGAGGGCTTGAACAAGGGAAAATCAATGCGGTCATTCGATAGGAAAGCGGGGCTCGCGTTTGCGTTGGCGCTGGCGGCGAGCGCGTCCGCTCCGCAGCACGCCTTCGCCCAGTTTTTCTTCCGGCCCTTCGCCAATGTCTTCCACTACCAGATTCCCGGCGAGGGACCGCCGGCCTTCGCCTCCCGTCCCGCCGTCGCTTCCATTCTCGGGCGCACGGGCTTTCAATTGGTCGGACCGCTCGGTCGTCGTGGCGATCAGATCGTCGCGACCGGCGTCAGTCGACGCGAGGGCGAGATGCGCTTCATCATCGATCCCTATGAGGGGCGGATATTGCGCGCGGTCCGGCTCGGACCGCTGCCGAGCCGCAGAGCGCCCTATGCGCCGCCGATGGCCGGCGCTCCAGGTCCAGGCCCGATTGGTCCAGGACCGATCGTTCCCGGTTTCGACAATGGGCGAGACCCCGAGGCGGATCGCGCGCCGCAGGCGCCGGGTGGCGCGAGGCTAAACAGCGCGCCCGACGGGCCGGTCCAGCGCCGCGCCGCCGCCGCCAAATCTGGAGCGTCTTCGAAGACCTCGCGCGCAATCGTGCCGCCGGCAATATCGGCGTCGCCTACTGCGGCGCAGGACTCCCCTGCTGACGCCAAGAGTCCTCCAACTGACGCGAACTCGGTTGAGAAGTCTGCGAACGCTGGCGTCGCCGCGCCGGCGAAGAACGCCGCGAAGGAAGCGGCCGACCTGCCCGCGACGGCCGCGACGGAATCTCAGTCGGTCACGTCGTCGGCAGCCGCCCCCGCGCCGTCGCAGGCCGCCGCAGTCGCCGAGAAGGCTCCCGACAGGGGTGCGGCCTCATCTGCGGCGCAGTCGCCGGCAATACCCGCCGCCTCAGCGCAGCGAAGCGCGCCTGCGCGGCGCGCGGCGGCCGCGCGCGCCGCCTCGACGCGTCGGGCGATCGTGCCGCCGAAGGATTCGAGCGGGACGACGATCGTGGCGCCCGCCGCCGCATCGGCGCCCCCGGTTCCGGCCGCGAATGGCTCGGCGACCGCGCCTGACGACGCCGCGAAACCTGAGGCGGGCGGATAACGAAAAAGGCGCCCGCGAGGGGCGCCTCTCACTCTCACTCCTGATTTTTCGTCGTTACGCGGCCTTCGACTCGACGATCTTCGCGGAGGGCGCGCTAACGCCGATGTCGATCCGGCGGGGCTTCTGCGCCTCCGGAATCTCGCGCACGAGGTCGACATGCAGCAAGCCGTTGACGAGGCTCGCGCCGGTCACGACGACATGGTCGGCGAGCTGGAACCGACGCTCAAAGGCCCGCGCGGCGATGCCCTGATGCAGGACTTCGCGGCCGTCGGCGGGCTGCGCCGACTCTTTCGAACCTTTGATGGACAGGGTGTTTTCCTTGGTCTCGACCGACAATTCGTCGCGCGAGAAGCCCGCAACCGCGAGCGTCACGCGATAGGCGTTTTCGCCGGTGCGCTCGATGTTATAGGGCGGGTAGCTTTGTGACGTCTCGAAACCGCTGGCCTGATCGAGCAGATTGAACAGACGGTCGAAGCCGACGGTCTGACGATACAGCGGAGAGAGATCGAACTGACGCATGACATATCCTCCAGTTGAGCGACATGCGGCGCGCTTGCGTGACCGCGCCGCGCCTCTTCGCGCGTCCGTTACGGCCCGCGCTAGCCACGATCTAGGAAGCGGGAAAGCGTCGTTCAAGGGGCGGCGGCGATGTGGCGCGGAAGGTCTCAGGCCGGCAGCGAATGGCGCTCCGGCGCGCGGAACGGCGATTCCAGCGCAAGCACGAGCTTGACCAGATCAGCCTGGCGGGTCGCGCCGGTCTTCTGGAAAATGCTTTTGAGGTAGCCCTTGACGGTTCCCTCGCTCAGGCCGAGGGCGCGCGCCGTGGCCGGGACCCCGCCGACTTCGGCGATCGCCAGCAGCACCGAACTCTCGCGCGCGGTGAGTCCGAAAAGTTCCGCCGCCACCGCGCCGCCGTCGTCCGCGACGGGCTCCAGGCGGCGCAGGAACAGCGCCGAGAGCCCATTCGCCAGCGGCAGCACATGCATCACGCAGCAGCGCGACTCGCCGCGCTTCACCATGATTGCGAAGGCTTCGGCGTCGGCGCCGCCGACGCTGGCGAGCGCGCGCTCCAAAGCTTCCTTGGCGCGTGGATCGCGCACCGTCAGCGTGTCGCCGACGACCGCAAGCGCGTCGCCTTCGCCGAGCATGTCGTCCGCGCTGCGATTTCTGTGCACGATGCGCATCTTGCTGTCGACGACAAGCACGGGCGGCGTCAGCTCGTCGAACAATTCCGCCAGCGCGGATGTGTCTGATACCGGCGTGTGATGCGCGATCGCGCCTGCAAGCGGTGGCAAAAAGTCGCCCAGACGCATCTTCGCTCCAGCGTCCGCCACGCCAGCCCGTTCGTCACGAAACGCGACGAACAAACAAACGCCCGTCTCGGATCGGTGAATGACGCCGCCGATTACATCCGCAAGTCCGAAAGGCGCCATCCAGCGCTGATAGGCGCTGCTGCGGTGAAACGCCTTGAGTGGAACGAAATCTTCCGAGGAGAACGCCCGGCCGATCCCAATCTCGGCCAACACGCGCGCCTTGACCGGATCTAGCTTGCGATGGTTGCGCAGATATTCGACGATCCACGCCTTTTCCGCATGCGTCGAATATTTGAGCTCCAGCAGCGCCGAAGCGCGATCTTCGAACAGGAGCGCCGCAAAGCGCGCATTCAAGGCGCGCGCGATCTCGTCAAGCGCATTCGGCCAGCATCGCGCGTCGGCGCCCGCGGCTTTGATCGCTGCAACGACACGCGCGTCCTCATCTGCCGAACTCGTCATCTCTTCTCCCGGTGCGACCTCTCGCCACACCTTCGCAAGGCCGGTCCCTGCGATGGCGCGCGCCGCGCGGCGAGCTGTCGAACTGCCCTGGAGCCCTAGAAAAATCAGCAAAAATTCAAGGGCGCCAATTCAATGCATTTTAGCTTTTGTGTTGCGCAACTGCAACAAGGACAAGAATTTGCGCACAGTCGCATTAATTCCCTCCCAATCGGGGGGAAACGAAGAAATACGCAACAAGTAAATTCAAAAAAAACGAATCCAGCGACGCCATGTTACGCAGAATATCAATGAAGACCGCCTCGACGGACGCGAGACAGATGGGCGTGCGCGCCTTTCTTGTTGCGGCGCTTTTGGTCGTCTCGGCATTGATGCATGCGACGATCGCGCCGCATGCGGCTCTATCGACGACATTCGAACTCTGCGTAGACGACCACGCGCCGACAGACAATAATGCGCCAAACGAGCTGCCCGCGCTTGGCGGAAAGGCGCATTGCGGCGCCTGTCCAATCGCGACGGCGCCGTTCATTCCCCAAAAGCCGCTTATTGCGCGCGTCGAGCAATCGTCGACACCGCTGGTTTATTTCGACGCCTGGTCGTTCAATCCCCAAGAAAGACGCCGTCCGGGAGAAACGCGCTCGCGCGCGCCTCCCTTCCTCTCCTGACGAAACAAGAATTCGCGTTGTTTCAACCGCCGTCCGCCGGCGGACCAGGAGAACTGTTCCATGACTTTCACCGCTCTTTCGCGCGGCGCCAGCGCCTGCGCTCTCATGCTCGCGTCGGTCGCCAGCGCCGAGGCCCAAGTGTCTCTCCCCCAGATCGTCGTCGGCGCGGCGCGACCACAGGCGGCACCATCCACGCCGCCGCTGGAAAAGGCTGGCGAGACCGACGTCCCGCAAAAGGAAATCGTGGAGGAAAAGCCCCCCGAAACGGATACGGCGAAGCTTCTCGAGCATCAGCCTGGCGTGAGCGTGCAAACGGGCGGCGGCGTCTCGGGCCTTCCCGCGATTCGCGGCCTTGCCGACGATCGGCTGAAGATTCTCGTCGGCGGCGTGCAGACGACATCCACCTGCGCCAATCACATGAATTCGCCCTTGAGCTACACCGATCCCAATACAATCGGCCGGGTTGAGGTCGTGACCGCGGTGTCGTCGGTGAGCAAGGGCGGCGATTCGATCGGCGGATCGATTCTGGTCACCCCCATATCGCCGGTGTTTGTGAGCCCCGCCGCTCCGGCGGTCGTCGGCCCTGGCGCGCCAATTTCGCCGATCGTCGCGGCGAGTCCCTACGGTCCCGTCCCCTATCTGCCGCTTCCAGTTCCGGGCACGCTGCGTTTCGGCCCAAACAATGAGGTGCTGGCGACGGGCGCCATCTCCGCCTTCTTCCGCGGCAACAACAACGGCGTCGGCGTGTCCGCCAACATCAATATGGCCAACGACCACTGGAGCCTGCTTTACAACGGGTCTTGGCAGAGGGGGACCGACTATCACGCCGGCGGCAATGGCGACAAAGTTCTCTCCACGAGCTTCATCTCGGAGAACCATGCGGTCACGCTTGGCTACCAGAACGACGGGCACCTTTTCACCTTCCGCGGCGCCTATCAGAACATCCCCTATCAGGGCTTTCCGAACCAGCGCATGGATATGACGCGAAATCGCTCCTATTCGCTGGATGCGGGCTACAAGGGCGCCTACGAGTGGGGCACGGTCGAGGCGCGCGCCTATTGGCATCAGGTGTTCCACAAGATGGGATTCCTGGAGGACCGCTTCTACTTGAACCATCCGATGATCGCGCTCGGACGCGACTTCGGCTATTCGGTCAAGACGGAAATTCCTTACAGCGAGCAGGATACGTTTCGTATCGGCAACGAGTTCCACGGCTTTCGGCTGCAGGACTACTGGCCGAACGATTTGACCCGCTTCCCCAATTTCGCCGCCATGCCGCGGCAATTCGCCCAGATCAATATCAACGGCGGCCAACGCAATCGCGTCGGAACCTACGCGGAATGGGAACGCCGCTGGACCCCGCAATGGTCGAGCCTGATCGGCCTGCGCAACGACGTTGTTTGGATGGATACGGGTCCAGGCCGCAGCTACACGCCCTTCACCTTCGGCAATCCAAATGTCAGAGCGGTCAATCTGTTCAATGTGCAGAGCCACGCCCGCACCGATGTCAACTTCGACATGACGGCGCTGGGGCGCTATGCGCCGGAGCCCGGCAGCTTTTACGAATTCGGCTATTCGCGAAAGACGCGCTCGCCCAATCTGTATGAACGCTATGTCTGGCCGGTGTTCAGCGCGTTCACGGGAATGTTCAACTGGTTCGGCGACGGCAACGGCTATACCGGCAATCTCAATCTCAAGCCGGAGGTCGCTCACAATGTGGCGATCACCGGCGCTTGGCGAGACATGTCAGGCGCCAATAATTGGGAGGCGCGGATTTCGCCATTCTATACCTATGTCGAGAATTACATCGACGGCGCCAGAACCGGCGGAACCTTCAATAACTTCCCCGTGGGGAACGCCTATATTTTTCAGATCATGCAGTTCCGTAACTTCAAGGCGGAGCTTTACGGCGTCGACGGTTCAGGCAGAGTCAAACTGCATGAATCGCCGGAATACGGCAGGTTGCAGGCGGTCGGCGTCGTCAGCTTCGTCTATGGACGAAATCTCGACATCGGCAATCCGCAATATTGTCTGCCGGGCAACGGTCTGTGCTCCGTCGCGTCATTCTTGATCAAGAAAGGCGACGGCCTGTGGAACCTGATGCCGGCCAATGCGCGCATCGCGCTCGAACATCAGATCGGCGGGTTGAGCATGGCTGCGGAAACGCAGCTCGTGGCGCCCAAGGATCACGTTTCCGCCAACAAGGGCGAATTCAGGACGCCCGCTTACGCGTTGCTCAACCTGCGCGCGGCCTACGAATGGAGCAACATGCGCATCGACCTTGGCGTCGACAATCTCACGAACGCCCTCTACTCTCTGCCGCTCGGCGGATTCGACCTGTCGAACTATTCGTACAATGCGTTCGTTTACGGTCGCAATGCGGGTCTTGCAAACGTGCGCCAGGTGCCGGGAATGGGCCGGAACTTCTACGCGGGCCTCACCGTGAAGTTCTGACCGCGACCCCTTAATTTGAAAGGCGGCGCGCCGATGCGCCGCCTTTCTTGGAGGACGCTTGTGATGCGGCGAACTCTTGTTCTGACCGTCATGCTCTGCGCTTCGCTCGCCTCGACGCGCGCCGAGATCATCGGCGCGCAGACGCCGCGCTCGGCCACCGAAAACGAGATGAAGGCTTCGCTGCGGCAGATCGACCTCGTCGGCGCGAATGGCGCGCCGCTCGACCTGCGCGCGCTGCTGGCGAACGGCCGGCCGACTCTGGTGAGCCTTTGGGCGCATTGGTGTCCGAATTGCCTCTCCGAAATGAAAGGCTTCAAGGCGATCGCGGCGACTTGCCCGGATCGCTGGAACATCGTCTTCGTCTCGGCGCGCGCGAGCGACTACGCCAAGGACGCGGCGAAGTTTAAAACCTACGGCCTGCCCTGGAAAATCTTCCGCGTCGGCAATTCGACGAAAACTGATGTGGCGAAAGCGAAAAGCGCGCGCGCCTTCTACGGCGCGACGGCCGACGGCGGCGTGGTCACGCCGCTCCACTATCTGGTCGGCGCGTCCGGACAAGTCGACGCCATCGTCAACGGCAGGCTGAACTTCGCGGAGCCGCAACGCCTCGCCGCCTTCTGCGCCGACTGAAAAAACGCGCCGTTCGGCCTCGACGCCAAAATGCATTATCTTCGCGTGAAGAATCGGCCTCGAGCGCCGAGGAGGCCCCATGCGAGAACTTATTGCGTCGCCCAATAATCCCGTCCCTGAAGGCGCCACTGTCTACGCGCTGAAGACGCGGGACGGACGAAGATTGCGCGCCGCCGCTTTTCCCAGCCGCGAAACGCCACGCGGCACGGTGGCGCTGTTCCAGGGCCACAATGAATTCATCGAGAAATATTTCGAGACGATCGAGGATTTGCGCAAGCGCGGCTTCGACGTCGTCGCGCTTGACTGGTGTGGCCAGGGCGGCTCGGAGCGCGAACTCGCCGACCGGCGTAAAGGCCATATCGACGATTTCTCGCAATATCAGCGCGACCTCGATGTGTTCATCACGCAAGTATTGAGCGATCGGCCGCAGCCCTGGTTCGCGCTCGCCCATTCGATGGGCGCCGCCATCATGCTCGAGGCGGCGCATTCCGAACGAACGCCATTTCATCGTTTCGTGCTGACCGCCCCGATGATCGATCTCGCCAATTTGCGCTTTCCGCGCGCCACGCGGTGGCTCGCCGATACGCTCGACATGTGCGGATTTGGCGGCATGTACATTCCGGGCGGGAAAGGCGCGTCCTTTATCGAGAAGCCTTTTGATGGGAATTTACTGACGACCGATCCGGTTCGCTTCGAACGAAACGCGGCGATTCTCAGGGCCGCGCCGCAGCTCGCCATCGGCGATCCGACGATCGGCTGGATCAACGCCGCCTTTCGGTTGATGAGAGCATTCGAATCGCCGGACTACGCCAGAAGACTCCGCGCGGCCATTCTAATGTTCGGCTGCGGGCGGGAGATGATCGTCTCCAACGCGGCGATCGAACGCTTCGCACAAAACCTCGACAGCGGCGCTCTCGCGATGATCGCGGGCGCCAAACACGAACTTCTGATGGAGCGCGACGAGTTCCGCAGCCAGTTCTGGCGCGCCTTCGACGCCTTCATTCCGGGCGAAGCCTACGTCGCTTAAATCCCGACGCCTTTTGGATAACGCGATCGATCTTACCAGTTTAGAGCGCGCACTAAACTTTTGAAATCGACCACTTCATCTGCGCTTGGGCGACTCCGCCTAACCGCAGCGTGATCTAGGCGCCGAGCAGCTTTAGCGCCTCTTCGTGCAGCGTCGGATCGCCGGCCGCGACAATGGCCCCGCCTTGGGCCGCCGCGTCGCCGCTCCAGTTGGTGACGACGCCGCCCGCCCCCTCGATGATCGGGATCAGCGCGACAATATCGTAAGGCTGCAAATTGGTTTCGATGACCAGATCGACATGGCCGGACGCCAGCGCGCAATAGGCGTAGCAGTCGCCCCCGTAACGCGACAGCCGCGCCGCGCGCTCGACGCGATGGAAGTTTTCGCGCAGCGCCGGGTCAATCAACAGGGGCGAGGTCGTCATCAGCGTCGCCTGGGCGAGCTTCGAACAACTGCGAGTCGCCAGCCGGCGAGTCTCGAGGGCGCCGCGCGCGCCCCCCGCCCCCCGCGCCGGACCGCGCCAATGCGCGGCCTCGCCATCGCCGAAGAAGCGCTCGCGGGTGAAAGGCTGACCCATCAGCCCGTAGCAGGGGCGCCCGCGATGGGCGAGTCCGATCAGCGTGCCCCACAGCGGCAGACCGCAGATGAAGCTCTTAGTGCCGTCGATCGGATCGAGCACCCAGACATATTCGGCGTCTTCGCGTAACGGACCGAACTCCTCGCCGTAAATGCCGTGGCCCGGAAAGGTCGATTCGATCAGGCGCCGCATGGCGAGTTCGGCGGCGCGGTCGGCCTCGGTGACGGGATCGAAGGCCCCGCCATGCGCCTTGTCGTCGGCGGCGAGCGCGGTCCTGAAGAAGGGCATGATCGCTTCAGCCGAAACATCGGCGAGACGATCAACGAATTTCTCGAAATCGACGGCGGTCATGCGAGCTCCAGGGCCGAGCGGTCGGTCGTCCAGCTACTCGGCCGCCGCCCGTCGCTCGCCGCCCAGAATCTCGGCCAAATCTTCCTGCCGCGCCACTGCCGCCAGCACGTCGCCGAGATCGCGGGCGACGGCGTCGAAGCGCTCGTTCTTCTGGAGCGTAGACTCGTCCATGTAAAGACCGCGCGACACTTCGATCTGCAGCGCATGCCAGCCGGCGGCGGGCTTGCCGTAATGTTCGGTGATGAAGCCGCCCGCGTAAGGCCGGTTGCGCATGACGTGATAGCCGCGGCCTCGCAATCTATCCTCGACGATGTCGACGAGGCCGGTGGAAGCGCTCGCGCCATAGCGATCGCCGATGACGAAATCGATGCGCCGCTTGTCGCCCCGCGCCGCGAGCACGGGATCGCGCGCGCCGGTCGAGGGCATCGAATGGCAGTCGATCAGCACGGCGACGCCGAAGCGGGCGGCGGCGCGCTCCATCAAGCCGCGCAAGGCCGAATGATAGGGCTTGTAGAGGCTGTCGATGCGACGCAAGCCCTCTTCGAGCGACAGCCGGATTTCATATATTTCGCGCGCGTCGGCGACCACCCGGGGAATTGTCCCCAGCCCCGCCGCGACGCGCAGCGAACGCGCATTGGCGAAGGCCGGCAAGGCGCCCTCAAAGAGCCTGGGATCGAGTTCATAGGGCTCGCGATTAAGGTCCAGATAGGCGCGAGGAAAGCGCGCCCGCAGCAGAGGCGCCCCGATCGACGGCGCCGAGGCGAAGAGATCGTCGACATAGGCGTCTTCCGACCGGCGCAGAGTCGCCGCATCGAGCGGCGTCGCGGCCAGAAAGCGCGCAGGATAGATTCGGCCTGAATGCGGCGAAGAAAAAACCAGCGGCGAAACAACCGCGTCCGGCTCGATAATGTCGAAGGCGCGCTCGAATTCCGGTTCGCAGCAGGGCTCCGCCACATTCATATCGCGCCGCTCGCGCATGCCCTCGTTCATTCGCCCTTCTCATTTCCGCGCCGCAACGGCCTTAAAAGTGGCGCCGACGCTGCGGACAGGCGCTCGAAAATGACGGCCCCTCCCGCTATATTCGAACGTTACGTTAGCGCGGCGCCGCCTCGGTTTCACCTGAAATTTACGAAGCTCGGGCCATATGGCAAAAAACCTGCGAGGATGGCGATGAACGATAGTCCGGCCGCACGAATTCTGCTCGCCGAAGACGACAACGACATGCGGCGTTTTCTGGTCAAGGCGCTGCAACAGGCCGGCTTTTCGGTCACGTCCTTCGACAATGGGCTTTCCGCCTATGATCAGCTTCGGGTCGAGCCCTTCGAACTGCTGTTGACCGACATCGTCATGCCCGAGATGGACGGGATCGAACTTGCGCGCCGCGCGACCGAGCTTGACCCCGACATCAGGGTCATGTTCATCACGGGCTTCGCCGCCGTCGCGCTCAACCCCGACAGTCACGCGCCGAAGCAGGCGAAAATCCTCTCCAAGCCATTCCATCTGCGGGATCTCGTCACCGAAGTGCAGAGAATGCTCGCGGCCTGAGCGGAATAGGCCTGGCTAAAGGCCGATCGGTATCGGCCGCCTGCGACTTGTGATCGCCACGCCGCGGCGCCGGCCAACTTGCCGATTCGTCCGCATTGCGCTATCAGCGCCGTCAAATTCGCTTGTTTCGATCGGCCGACCCCGCGCCGCTGCGGCGCGGGGCTACAGTCGTTTCTATCGCAGGAAGGATGCGTCGCGATGAAAAAGGACATCCACCCGGACTATCACACCATCAAGGTCGTGATGACCGACGGCACGGAATACACGACCCGTTCGACCTGGGGGAAGGACGGGGACACGATGCATCTCGACATCGACCCCAAGACTCATCCGGCCTGGACGGGCGGATCGACCCAACTCCTCGACCGCGGCGGCCGGTTGTCGCGCTTCAACTCCCGCTTCGGCAATCTTTCTTTCGGCAAGAAATAAAAAAGGCGGCGGTCGACCCGCCGCCTCAAGTTGGTTCGCCTGAAGAAAATTACTGGCTGAACGCGGCGCGCAATTTCGCGATCTGCTGTTCTACCGGACTGAAAGCCGGCGCGGGCTCCGCCGACGCCGGCTCGGGCGCATAGATCAGCCGGTCGAGATGGATGATCCGGGCCTGCAGGCGCACCGAGTGCAGCGAGAGTTCGCGCAAGCGCTCCGGCAGGCGCTGGAAAATGTCGGCGGCCGAGGCCAGCTCCTGTTCGCGAAGCTTCACACGGTGGCGATTGCTCGCCGCCTGATGACGCGTCAGTTCGCCCTGATTGACCGCCCGCTGCAGCAACAGCCAGGACGCAATCTGCATCAGCCGGGTGGTCAGCCGCATGCTTTCGGCCGCATAGGCAAGCGCTTCGGCTTTCGCCAGCTCCTTGGATTCTAACCGCCCCTGCCCGTCGAGATAGGAGGCCGCCTCCTCGACAAGGCTCATGCCTTCGCGAAAAAGCGCGCAAAATCCTTCAGATCCCGCGAGCTTTTCGATGAAAGAGACCGGCTGCTGTTGCTCTCCGGCGCTGCCTGTGACTCGAGCCATACGACGCTCACGCATGTTCGGCGCGACGGCGCCGCAAGATCACGCCGTATTTGGGCGGATTCGTCCAAATGCAGATAACGTGATCGATTCCAAGGTTTTTTAGAGCGCGCTCTATGCGAAAAACCGGTTCCCGCTTTTTCGCCGCGCGCTCTAATGCGCAGACAGTAACGCAGGCGGCCGGACCGCGCGCGCTTAGCCTTTCTTTAACCTTAACAGGATCGCGCCTCGCCTTGCGCACAAAAAGAGAGCCGCACGGCGGCTCTCAAGGCTTCTTAACAGGGAGGCATCAAGGACGAGTGGAGAAGAAGCCACTCGGACATCCCACTGAAGGGATACGCCCAGCGTAAGGCGCTAATCATTAACATGAGGTTAACAGTCGTCCCCGGATTGACGCTTTCTGCGACTATTTTGAGTTGAGCTTCAAGCGATAATTCAACTCAGCCAACGCGTTATCCCGAACATGGCGACACTGCCGGCCGCCCTATGCGCTGATAGGCGCAAGGGTCTGTCGGCGAAACCAAAAAGGCACTGGCCCTGGGACAAAAACTGGCGCATTTGAAGGCTCCCGCCGCGTTCTTCGGAACGTCCCGCCGCGCTGGAAAGCGTTGATCTCCCCGCAACTGTCCCCCTAGGCTCTCCCTGAATGATTCGCTCCGCCTTGATGAATGTAATGACCGCCGCCGCGCTGAAAGCGGGCCGCGGTCTTAAACGCGACTTCGGCGAGGTGGAGAACCTGCAAGTCTCTGTGAAAGGTCCGGGCGATTTCGTCACCGCCGCCGACCGGCGCGCCGAGAAAACCTTGTTTGAAGAATTATCTAAGGCGCGCCCAGGCTACGGCTTCGTTCTGGAGGAAGGGGGCGTCATCGAAGGCTCCGACAAGAGCCACCGCTGGCTGATCGATCCGCTCGACGGCACTTCGAATTTTCTCCACGGCGTTCCGATCTTCGCCATCTCGATCGGCCTGGAGCGCGAGGACCGTCTCGTCGCCGGCCTCGTCTATAATCCCGCCACCGACGACATGTTCGTCGCCGAGATCGGCCAAGGGGCCTATTTCAACAATCGCCGCATGCGGGTCGCGGCGCGGCGCTCGCTTTCGGACTCCATGGTGGCCTGCGGGATTCCGCCGCTGGCGCGATCGTGCGATCACGAGTCGTTCAAGCGCGAGCTCGCGGCCGGGATGGGAAAGATCGCCAATATTCGGCGCATGGGCGCCGCCGCGCTCGATCTCGCACTGGTCGCCTGCGGGCGTTTTGACGGCTATTGGGAGCGTGGCATCAATTCATGGGATGTCGCGGCGGGAATCGTGCTTGTGCGCGAAGCCGGCGGCTTTGTCAGCGACCTTTCGGGAGGCGGCGACATGCTTGCGAAGGGCGAGATATGCGCGGGCAACGAAACAATCCATCGTCAACTGCTCGACGTGATGAGGAAGGCGTGAACGCCCCTGCCCCGCCCGTCTCGATGAAACTGCGCCTGCGCGCCGAAGGCGACTGGCCGTCGATTCTCGATGTCTGGGTCGCCTCCTGGCGGGCCACCTATCCCGAAATCGACTTCGACGCGCGCCGCGACTGGCTGATGCGCCACGTTCGCGACCTGGAGGCGCTCGGCGGGGTGACCCTTTGCCTGTTCGATGGAGGATCGACGCTCGCCGGCTTCGTCGTGATCAATCCGGCCGACGGTTGGCTCGACCAGATTTGCGTCGCGCCGGACCATTTCGGCGCCGGCCTCGGGGCGTCGCTGCTGTCGGCCGCGCGCAATGTCTCGCCGAGCGTGATCCGACTCGACGTCAATGCCGATAATCTTCGCGCCATTCGATTTTACGAGCGCGACGGATTTTCGTGCGTGGGACGAGGGACGAACACATTGTCCGGGCGCGAAACCATCATGATGGAATGGCGGGCGTAATCATGCGCTGAACCGGTCGCGCATGACCAAGGCGCCGCGTTAGGCAGCGCTTGCCAGGGGAATCGGGTGAAGGGCTTTCTCGTCCTTCGAGACGCGTGCCGCGCACGCTCCTCAGGATCAGGAAGCCCTTCACCTGATCGCCCTGTGCGCTTGGCGGATCAGGCTTGAGGCGGACCGCCCTGCTCGCCCAAATGCGCGATGCGGATCATGTTCGTCGCGCCGGGCGTGCCGAACGGCATTCCGGCGACGATGATCACGCGATCGCCCACGACGCCGAACCCCTCGCTCTCCGAATATTCGCAGGCGCGCCCCACCATGTCCTCGATGTCGACGGCGTCGCGCGTTTCGAGCGCATGCACGCCCCAGACCAGCGCCAGTCGGCGGGCTGTGTCGCGTTTCGGGGTCAGCGCCAGAATTGGCGACTGCGGCCGTTCGCGCGCGATGCGCAGCGCCGTCGAACCGGACGACGTCCAGGCGATGATCGCCTTCGAGTGGAGCGTCTGCGCAACGTCGCGCGCCGCGACGGCGATGGCGTCGGCCGACGTCGGATTGGGCAATTCGCCGCGCTGGGCGTTGATGATCGAGCGATAGATCGCATCGGTCTCGACCTCTTCCGCGATCCGGCTCATCGTCGCGACGGCTTCGTGCGGATATTGCCCCGCCGCGCTTTCGGCGGACAGCATCACCGCGTCCGCGCCCTCGAACACCGCCGTGGCGACGTCAGAAACTTCGGCGCGCGTCGGCAAGGGCGAAAGGATCATCGACTCGAGCATTTGCGTGGCGATGACCACTGGCTTGCCGAGGCGCCGCGCTGAACGGTTGATGCGCTTCTGGAGCCCGGGAACGCGTTCGAGCGGCACTTCGACGCCGAGGTCGCCACGCGCCACCATCAGCGCGTCCGAAACCTCGATCACATCCTCGAGCCTCGAAATCGCCTGAGGCTTCTCGATCTTCGCCATGACCAGCGCGCGGCCCTGGGTGATCTGCTTCACCTCGATCACGTCTTCAGGCCGCTGGACGAAGGAGATCGCGACCCAGTCGACGCCCTCTTTCAACGCGGCGTCGAGATCGGCGCGATCCTTATTCGTCATCGAGGTGATCGGAATTTCCGTATCCGGCAGGCTCACGCCCTTGCGATTCGACAGGCGTCCGGCGACGTCGACGACGGCGTGCGCCCGCTCGGGAGAAGTTTCGACGACATGAAGCCGCACCCGCCCGTCGTCGATGAGGATTGAATCATTGACCTTGAGCGCCGCTAGGATTTCAGGATGCGGCAGGCGCACGCGCGTGGCGTCGCCCGGCTTCGGATCGCTGTCGAAGACGAAGACGTCGCCCTTGCGCACATGGACCGAGCCTTCCTCGAAAGCGCCGATGCGCAGCTTGGGGCCCTGAAGGTCGACGAGCACGGCGATCGCGCGCGACATGTCGTTCTCGATCTCGCGGATCATCCGGACATAGCTCGCAAGCCCCGCATGATCCGTATGGCTCATGTTGATGCGGAAAACGTCGGCGCCGGCGCGCACGAGGCCCGCGATGACCGCCTTGTCGACCGTCGCCGGTCCAAGCGTTGCGATGATCTTGACGCGCCGCGACCTTCTCATGGCGAAGACGTTCCTGAGCTCAAGTTATTGCGTCGGCGCGGCATTGGGATCGGTGAGCTGAACCGTCCAGCTCTTCGCATCCCGCCCCGTGTCGATCTCGAAGAATCCGGTCCGGTCGAATCCGCGCGCGAAACAATCCTCTCGTCCGTCGATACGAAATTCCCGGTCGCGCGTGCACATGAACGCCTTGCCCTTCCACTCGCCGCCGCGTTCGTCCATGGCATAGACATAATAATATTGTGCGGCGAGCGGACCGCGCAGAAGCGTTTCGCAAACACTTGGCCGGAGGTTCCACCAGCCTTCCGACAACCAGTTGCGCCCGTCGGTATAGGCGATGGCGACGCTGACGCGGGCGCTCGTATTGTTGCACAGACGAAAGTCGGCGCGCGCCGACGCGGCGGCGCAAAATGATAGAGCGGCAACAAGAAGGGCGCGTCCAATCATAGTATTAGCGATGCCTGGAGGGGGCTGACCGGGTGGCTGGCGCCGGCGCGAAGTCGACGCGGCAGGCGGCTCTGCAAACCACGCCTCGGAGGCTTTGTCCACCCCGCGACGCCGGCGTCCTGCCTCCAAACTGCGCGCCGCGCGACCTGCACGCGCTCAATCTGAAGGCAGCGCCGACCAGCCAGTCGGAATAATCAGCGCTCGAAGATGTCGAACGCAGCGAGGATGCGGCCAAAGACGCCGATCGCGTTTCGCGCGTCACTCTTTTTCCCGCAGCGACTGAGCGGCGCGAAGCGCGAAATAGGTGAGGACTCCGGACGCGCCCGCGCGCTTGAAAGCGAGAAGGCTTTCCAGCATCGCCCTCTCGCCGTCGATCCAGCCGTTTTGCGCGGCCGCGGTCAGCATCGCATATTCGCCCGACACCTGATAGGCGAATGTCGGCGCGCGAAAGGTCTCGACGACGCGTCGCACCACATCGAGATAGGGCATGCCGGGCTTCACCATCACCATGTCGGCGCCCTGTTCGAGATCGAGCGCCACCTCGCGCAGCGCCTCGTCGGAATTGGCGGGGTCCATCTGATAGGTTCGCTTGTCGCCTCTCAGCGTCTTGCTTGTTCCAATCGCGTCGCGGAAGGGTCCGTAGAAGGCGGAAGCATATTTCGCCGCATAGCTCATGATCTGGACATTCTCGAAACCCTCGGCGTCGAGCGCTCTGCGTATAGCCTCGACGCGTCCGTCCATCATGTCCGAGGGCGCGATGACGTCCGCGCCGGCGCGCGCCTGGGTCACCGCTTGTCGCGCCAGCACGGCGACGGTCGCGTCATTGACGATCTCGTCGCCGACGAGAAGGCCGTCATGGCCGTGACTCGTGTAAGGATCGAGCGCCACATCGGTGATGAGGCCGATGTCGGGAACGGCGCGCTTGATTGCCTGGCAGGCGCGACAGACAAGATTTTCCGGATCAAGAGCCGCGCTCGCGCGCTCGTCGCGCAGGTCCGGATCCGTGTATGGGAAAAGCGCGACGGCGGGAATGCCGAGCGCGGCGGCCTGCCCCACGGCTTCAACCGCGGCGTCGACAGAATAACGGTAGACGCCCGGCATCGAGGACACCGGCTCGCGTCGATCCGCGCCGTCGATCAAGAAGAGCGGCCAGATCAGATCCGAAACTTCGAGCGCGTTTTCTCTCACCAGCCGTCGCGCCCATTCGCTCTTGCGATTTCGGCGCGGGCGTTGGAGCAGGCTCATCCGCGCAGTTCCGTCGAGTTGCCGTTTTGCGTCATTCATGGGGCCTCCGCTTTGCGCTCATTCCCGGCCTATCCCCTTCATCCGCTTTCGAGACGAATGGACTTCAGGCTATAGAGGATCGACGGACATTGCGCTTGCGCGAGGAAAAACCATTGAAAATCGGCTCGCGCAACTTTTCATTGCGCCGCTCGGCGCGCGCCGCCGCGATCGGCGCAGGCGCGCTTGTCGCGGCCAGCGCGGCTCTAGCGCAGGTCAAAACTGCAAAGCCGACGCCGCCCACGCGTTCCGTTCCGACGCCGCCAAAGCGAAACGCGCCCCTGCCTGAACGGAATGTCGGGCAGCCCGCGCGTCCGCCGCTCCAAGACGCCGCTCCTACGGCGCCAGACGCAAAGCCTGCGCCGCATATCAGCGAGCCTCCGGCAGTCGGCGCGCTTCCGCCGCCGCAAGCGCCGCCTCCAGTCGATACGAGTCAGCCGCCGCCGTCGCTTCCCCGCGCGCCGCGCCAGAAGATGCGCGCCTGCGCCGAGGAATGGGACAGGATGAAGCGCGAGTCGAAAGAAGGATTGCCGACGTGGCGCGACTTCGCGACGGAGTGCCTGACGCGACAAGCGCCTTGAAGTGGCCGGGGGCGACCGCGGCGCGCACAAAACAATCAGCTGTGACGGCTATCGCCCGGGACGCGCCTCGTTGGATGCGCGCCCTCGGGCGATGCGTGCATGAAGCGCTGCCGCAACGACGCGACGCAATCGATCGCGTATGCGAAGGCGCTTCGCTTTACATGGACTCCGGCGGAGCAGATGGCGCCGGCGTCTTTACCTTTCGTGGCGCGCGCTTTTTAGCGGTCGCCTTGCGAGCGCCCTTCTTGGCGCCTGCCTTCTTCACGCCGCGCTTTTTGGTCACCGCCTTGCGGACACCCTTGCGGGCCGTCTTCTTCGCAACGGTCTTTCGCGTAGCCTTGCGGGCGCCCTTCTTTGCCGCCGACTTCTTCGTCGCAGCCTTCTTCGCGGTTTTACGCGCACCCTTCTTCGCCGCAGCCTTCTTGGCCGGCTTACGCTTCATTGTAGCTCTCGCCATAATAAGTCCCCTTGATCCGAATTGCCGGAACTATGCTCGACCGACAATACGCGCAAATAGCGTAACGCGGTTAATCAGTCGTTCAAGAGCTAAGCGCGCAGAAGTGATCAACGCTACGCATGACGAGGCATGATGAGCGCCGTCGCACGACAAGCAAAACACTCGCGAAGCTGCTTTGCGAACGCTTTATCGAGACTGTCGCGACAGGTTTGCGTCTTGCGTTTTATTGCGACGATCCAAGCGCCGAATCTGTGAGCGGCATTTGCTTGGACAAGGCTCCAACACATGCGCGCGACTGCTGCGCGACGCGGCGCCCTTGGCGTTCAATTACTTGATTTGATTTTGTATCCGCCAACGTCCGCACGTCGCCGACGCTGACGGCGATCATCCATCAAAAAATATGTCGAGCCACGATGAATATGCGCCACGCGCTGCTTCAGCAAATGGTGAAATCTACGTCCATCGAGACACGGCGCGCGTCAAACGCCGTGGGAAACGTACGCGCCGGCGCGACATGAAGCGAAGGCGCATTGGGACAAAAAAAAATTTGTGGCTAGCGCCGCCGTATCGAAAAAAATCGCTGCGCAACGTCTCCGTTTGGAGAGGAATCGCGCAGCGCATGTCGCAAACTGATTCGTTTTGGCGGCGAAAGGCGCGCGTCAAACGCCCAATTTGCGCTTCAGGAGCTCGTTCACCGCCTGCGGATTCGCCTTTCCGCCGGTCTGCTTCATCACCTGTCCAACGAACCACCCGAGCATCGTCGGCTTCGCCTTCGCCTGCTCGACCTTATCGGGATTGGCGGCGATGACGGCGTCGACGGCAGCCTCGATCGCGCCCGTGTCCGTCACCTGCTTCATCCCGCGCACCTCGACGATCTCCTTTGGATCGCCGCCTTCCGTCCACACGATCTCGAAAAGATCCTTGGCGATTTTGCCCGAAATGACGTTCTGTGAGATGAGATCGATGATCGCGCCCAGAGCCTGCGACGACACCGGCGCGCGCGCGACGTCGAGCCCTTCCTTGTTCAGGCGGCCGAACAACTCGTTGATCACCCAATTGGCCGCAAGCTTGGCGTCGCGGCCCTTCGCCGTCTCCTCGAAATAATCCGCCGCGGCCCGCTCCATCACAAGCACGCCGGCATCGTAAGGCGGCAGACCATACTGCGCGATGAAGCGCGCGCGCTTGGCGTCGGGCAGTTCAGGCAATCCGCCCTTCAGCGCGTCGACATAGGCCTGGTCGAATTCGAGCGGCAAAAGATCGGGATCGGGGAAGTAGCGATAATCATGCGCTTCCTCCTTGGAGCGCATCGATCGCGTCTCACCCTTGCCGGGGTCGAACAGCCGCGTTTCCTGATCGATCTTGCCGCCGTCTTCGAGAATGCCGATCTGACGGCGCGCCTCGACCTCGATCGCCTGGCCGATGAAGCGGATGGAGTTGACGTTCTTGATTTCGCAGCGCGTGCCGAGGGCGGCGCCGGGGCGGCGCACCGAAACATTGACGTCGGCGCGCAGCGAGCCCTGCTCCATATTGCCGTCGCAGGAGCCGATGTAGCGCAGAATCGTTCGCAGCTTCGACACATAGGCGCGCGCCTCCTCGGCCGAACGCATGTCCGGCTTTGAGACGATCTCCATCAGCGCCACGCCGCTGCGGTTGAGATCGACGTGGCTTTCCGTCGCTGACAGATCATGCAGCGACTTGCCGGCGTCCTGCTCGAGATGCAGGCGCTCGATGCCGACGGTGATGCGCTCGCTCGGCGATACGTCGACAATTACCGCGCCCTCGCCGACGATCGGATGCTTGTATTGTGAAATCTGATAGCCCTGCGGCAGATCGGGATAGAAATAATTCTTTCGATCGAAAACCGAGCGCAGGTTGATCTTGGCTTCGAGGCCAAGACCCGTCCGGATCGCCTGTTTGACGCATTCCTCGTTGATCACCGGCAGCATGCCAGGCATGGCCGCGTCGACGAGCGAGACGTGATCATTGGGGGCGCCGCCATATTCGGCGGAAGCGCCCGAGAAGAGCTTGGCGTTGCTCGTCACCTGGGCGTGGATTTCCATGCCGATGACGACTTCCCAGTCGCCCGTCGCGCCCTTGATGAATTTGGAAGGTGCCGCATGCGCTGTCATTCAGAATGCCCGTTCGTCATTTTTCCGGCCATAGATATAACGCACGGGCGACGCCAGAGAAAAGCGCCATCGGCCGGCAGTCGAATCGCCGGCTCGGCGGCAGGCCGCCGTCCGCGATCTGTGCAGATCAGTTCGAAGGCCATGCAGGCAGGCGATCCGCCCTGCAGGCGCGAAGCCGGCCTATGAATCCGTTGCAGTCTTGCAACACAAGACTGCCATGCGTCGCTCCCTCAACAAGGGGCGAACGCAATTGTTCGCCCTGATCCAGACGATTGGGACGCGGACATGAATCTACGACATTCTCTCATGCTGGGCGCAGCGGTTGGAACCGCGCTTGCCAGCGCTGCTACGGCTCAAGACATTGTTTCGAGCACGACGACCGAGCCTTATCTTCTGCCGTCGATGCCGGGGGTGCGGACCGTTCCGATGCTGACGGTCGGCGACACTGTCGGCGGCTATCGCATGGTCGGCGTTCCAGACGGCATGGGGGCATGGGACGCTGAGCGCGGCGCCTTCAATCTCGTGCTCGATCACGAAATCGGCAAATCGCTCGGCATTGCGCGCGCGCATGGCTCCACAGGCGGCTTCGTCTCGCGCTGGCGCATGGGACGCGACGGTCGCGTGCTCAGCGGACGCGATCATCACACGGCTCCGAGCGATGTGTTCACCTGGATTGGCGGATCCTATGTCAAGGGCGCGACGGCCTACGACCGACTCTGCTCCGCGGATCTCGCCGCGCCCGGCGCCTATTTCACGACAAGCTCGACCGGACGTTTCGGCACGCCCAACCGCATTTTCCTGAGCGGCGAAGAGAGGTCTCCGCCGAACGCCGACGACGATGGCCGTGTCTTCGCCCATATTGTTTCGGGCCCGGACAAAAACCAGTCTTACGAGTTGCCGCGTCTCGGCAAGATCGCCTTCGAGAACGCGCTCGCCAACCCCTATCCGCAAACCAAGACGATCGTCATGCTGAATGACGATGCGGGGCGGAAAACCAATGTCGGCGCCGCCAATGTCTGCCGCGCGACCGATCAGATGGACTGCGTCGAGCCGCCCAGCGAACTCTACATGTATGTCGGCACGAAAATGCGTGACGACGGCGATTGGGACGACGATCGCCACGACAATGACCGCCATCGCAAGGGACCGACGGACGTCGAACGCGCGGGCCTCGCCAACGGCAATCTCTTCGGCATTCGCGTCCGCGACAGAGAGGGCGCGGTCGTGACCGGCGAGAACAAGGATTATGTATTCGCGTCTTCGGCGCCCGCCGTGACCTCGGCGCGCTTTGAAGTCGTCGATCTCGGCGACGTCTCGAATAAGACGGGCGTTCAGATCGAAGACGCGTCGATCGCCCAGCAGGTCACGCAATTCATCCGCATCGAGGACGGCAGCTGGGATCCGCGTCCAGGCAAGGAGCGCGACTTCTACTTCGTGACGACCGGCCGCATCTCGAACGGCGCCAATGTCTGGCGTCCGTCGCGCTTGTGGCGTCTGCGCTTCGACGATATCCGGCGCCCGGAACTTGGCGGCGGGATCGAGATGCTCCTTTCCAGCCAGTTTTACGCGAACGCCGGCGCGACGCCGGACGCCGATCCGAGCTTCCAGATGCTTGACAATATGACGATCGACTCCCTCGGACGTATTATTTTGCTTGAAGACGTCGGCGGCCATAATCGTCTCGGCCGCGTCTATGCTTATGGCGTCGACAGTCAAAAGCTCGAACTCGTCGCCGCGCACAATCCGAAGTTCTTCGGCGGCGACGCGGCGACCAACCCGAACTTCATCACCAATGACGAAGAAAGCTCGGGCGTCATCGACGCGTCGGAGTTTTTCGGCCAGGGATGGTACATCCTGACTTCCCAAGCGCATAAAGCGTCGAGCGATCCGGAGTTGGTCGAAGGCGGCCAACTGCTCGGCCTTTACGTCGATACCAAAATCGCGCGTTAACCGCCGGTAAGCGACGCGCTTGGGCGTCGCCGTTTACTCGCTCCATGACAATTGTCGCGGCGACCGGAATACGGCCGCCGCGATATTGTTTTCACACAGCGCGACTGCTGCTTATATGTCGGTCGCTGGATAGAGGCGAGAAAGATAGTGAAAGACTTGAGGGATCGAGCAGGCAAGTGGGTCTCGCGCATGCGCGACGCGCCCCGCCATGTGAGCATTCCCGTCGGGGTCGGCCTGATCCTCGGCGGCACCATTCTCGCGCCGCTGCCGGTCTTCGGCGTCTGGATGTTCCCTCTCGGCCTCGCGATCCTCGCTCCGCACTCGCCCAGCGCCCAGAGACTGTCGCGGCGCTTTCACTGGTGGTCGATCAAATGCCTGCGTTGGTCGATCCGCAACGGCTTCGTTCGCGTCAAGCGAAGGCCGCGCAACGGCGATCAGGACGACGGGTCGCCGCCCGAAGAGGCCTGAGTATCGCGCTTGGGAGCGCGGTCGCCCATTAGCCGCTCTTCATATTGGATCGACCAGTCGATCACCGCGCGCCACAGATTCATCGCGACTTCAACCGACAGACCCTCTCGGCGCGCGACGCCTAGCACATGCGCCAATACTTCGTCGACGCGCTCGGGCACGTTGGCGGGAATCCCTAACGCCGGTTTGACCCTCGCCGCCCGCTCGATCTGTCTTTGCCGTTTTGCGAGAAGCGCGACCAGTTCCTCGTCCAATTCGTCGATCAAACGGCGAACGTCGGACATTTCGTCCTGCAGCTCTTGTTCGGAGCGTTGCGCAATATCTTTCTGAGCGCCCGGCGTGGTCATCTTCAGCCCTCGCGCCACCACGGCTGAGGACGTTCGATCTTCGGCGCCGCCTGCTCGATCGCCGCTGCGAGAGAAAACAGCGTCTCTTCGTCAAAGGGCCGGCCGATCAGCTGCAGCCCCAAGGGCAAACCATTTGCCGCGAGAACGCCAGGAACCGAGACGCCAGGGAGACCTGCCATGTTTACCGTCACGGTGAACACGTCGTTGAGATACATTTCGACAGGGTCGGCTGCGCCCTTCTCTCCTTGCGCGAAGGCCGTCGACGGCGTCGCCGGCGTGAGGACGGCGTCGACGCCCGAGGCGAAGGCTTCGTCGAAGTCGCGCTTGATCAGGCTGCGGACCTTCTGCGCGCGCACGTAATAGGCGTCGTAATAGCCTGCCGACAGGACATAAGTGCCGATCATGATGCGCCGCCGCACTTCGGGGCCGAAACCGCTCGCGCGCGTCTTCTCGTACATATCAATAATGTCACTGCCCGGTTCGCGACGCCCGTAGCGCACGCCGTCGTAGCGCGCGAGATTGGACGACGCTTCGGCCGGCGCGATGATATAGTACGTGGGCAAGGCGTAGCGGGTGTGCGGCAAGGAAATTTCGACGATCTCCGCGCCGGCGTCCTTCAGCCAAGCGGCGCCTTGATCCCAAAGGGCGGCGATCTCCGCCGACATGCCGTCAAGACGATATTCCTTCGGCACGCCGATGCGGCGCCCTTTCACCGATGCGCCGACGGCGGCTTCATAATTCGGCACGGGCGCATCGACGCTGGTCGTGTCTTTCGGATCATGACCCGCCATCGACTTGAGCATGATTGCGGCATCGCGCACGGTGCGCGTGATCGGGCCCGCCTGATCGAGCGAAGAGGCGAACGCGACGATGCCCCACCGCGAACAGCGGCCATAGGTCGGCTTGACGCCGACAGTCCCCGTGAAGGCGGCGGGCTGACGGATTGAGCCGCCGGTGTCGGTCGCAGTGGCGCCGAGGCAAAGATGCGCCGCCACCGCCGCGGACGAGCCGCCCGACGAACCCCCCGGCACAATTTTGGCTTCGGGATCGCCGGCGCGTCGCCAGGGCGAAACGACGGGACCGAAAGCGCTCGTCTCATTGGACGAGCCCATCGCGAATTCATCGAGATTGAGCTTGCCCAGCGTCGCCGCGCCGTCGCGCAGCAGATTGGCCGAGACGGTCGATTCATAGGTTGGCGTGAAGTCGTCGAGAATGCGACTCGCCGCCGTCGTGCGCACGCCTTTCGAGCAATAGAGATCCTTTATGCCGAGCGGCAGGCCCTCGAGCGGGCGGGCGTCGCCCCGAGCAATGCGCGCGTCGCTTTCGCGCGCCTGGGAAAGCGCAAGTTCCGGCGTCTCCGTAATGAAGCAATTAAGCGCGCGTGAATTCTCGATCGCATCGAGATGCGCCTGCGTCAGCTCGACGGCCGAGAACCGTTTCGATTTGAGAGCGTCGCGCGCCTCGGCCAGAGAGAGATGCGTGGGTTCGGACATTTGTCCCTTTATTTCTGAGGCTGCCGCATACATGACGGCTGCGCCTAAAGCGCTATTCGATGACCTTGGGCACGACGAAATAATGATCTTCGTACAGCGGCGCATTGGCGAGAATGTCGTCAGGGATCCCGCCGTCGGTCACCACGTCGACGCGCTTTTTCATTTGCATCGGCAGAGCGGAGGTCAATGGTTCGATCCCGTCAATGTCGACCTCGCTCAAGGTCTCGACGAAAGCGAGAATGGCGTTGAGCTCGCCGCGCAGGCGCTCGACCTCGCTGTCGTCGATGGCGATGCGCGAGAGATGGGCGATCCGGCGGACGGTCGCGGAATCAACGGACATTAGGGCTCCGCAAGAAAGGTCTCGACGGGGCGCTATAGCGCCTGGTCTATCGCGGCGCAATGATGGCGGCCTGTCGCAGGCTCAAAAAGGGGGAAGCGCTTGGCCGCTCCGGTTTGAAGAGCGATGGCGGCGTGATAGCGGAGGCGCGGTGACGATGCGCGCGACAACCTTGGAAGATTTGGCGGCGCTTCTGCCGGCCAAAGGCCGGCTGATGGGCCTCGATCTTGGGACCAAGACCATCGGTCTGGCGCTTTCGGACGTTGAGCGCCGGCTCGCCTCGCCGCTCGATACGATCGCAAGAGCAAAATTCTCCCAGGACGCCGCCAGCCTTCTCAAGCGCGCGGCCGATTTCGAGGTCTGCGCGCTCATCGTCGGTCTTCCGCTCAATATGGACGGCACGGAGGGGCCGCGCGCGCAGGCGACGCGCGCCTTCATGCGCAATCTGACGAAAACCGAACCACTGCCCTTCGCCTTTTGGGACGAGCGTCTGTCGACCGCGGCCGTGACCCGCGAGCTGATTGCGCAGGACGCTTCCCGCGCCAAGCGCGCGGAAGTGGTGGACCGAATGGCCGCCGCTTATATTCTTCAGGGCGCGCTTGACCGTCTGAAACGACTCTAGCGTGCCTTCGCCGGAACAATTACAACTTTTGATAGAAATTTAACCTTGACATTGGATAGGCGCGGTGGAACAAAAACGCAAGAAACTCCTATGGTTAACGAATCCGTAACCACCCCGTGGCCCGTGGAGACCGATGACGATGTCCCGGCCGGATCCTTCCAAGACCGACCCCAAGACGCCCCGCGGAACGACTGCGGAGAACGCGAAAGCCAAAGAGGAAGCAGCCTCAATCGCGTCTTATATCGCTGATATGGCGGATGAAATGGCGAAGCTTGCCAGCCGCTGCGACATGCCCATGCTCTGCTATTTTCTGACCCTGGCGCGCGCCGAGGCGGATATGCGCGCGCGCGAGCTTGGCGGCTATTCGATCGATCGGTCAGCCTAATTCACAACTTTTGATTGTATACGAGGGAAACGCGGTTGGCGCCATGGCGCTGCAACCGTCCCTCGACATCCAGTTCGACCAGCACGCCCTGGACCTCGCGCGCCGTCAGACCGGCGACGCGGATGAGATCGTCGACCAAAACGGGCGCAGGCCCGAGAAGAGAAACGACGATTTCATGCGCATCGGCTCGCAGCGACTGATCGCCTTGCCCGTGCGTGTCGAGATCGACGCCGCATTCCGCCGCCGGTCCGGGCGCCGAGAAGCGCGGCGGCGCGGTCCCTTCCTCGAACGCCGACTCGTCGAGAGTGGAGAAAAGGTCCAGTTCGTCGATAAGCGTTTCCTCTCCTTGGAGCATATCGTCGTCGAAGAGATTCTTGCGCGCAGGCCCGCCGGCGTTTTCGGCAAGGACCGAGATCACGTCCTCTGGCCGAGCGCATAGAGTCGCGCCCTGGCGAATGAGATCATTGACGCCTTCCGCACGCGGATCGAGCGGCGAACCCGGAACGGCGAAGACCTCTCGCCCTTGCTCATTGGCGAAACGCGCCGTGATTAAAGACCCCGAGCGGCGCGCCGCCTCGACGACGATCGTCCCGCGGCTCAGCCCCGAAATGATGCGATTTCGGCGCGGAAAATCGCGGCCGCGCGGCTCCCATTCGATCGGCATTTCGGAGACGATCAATCCCCGTTCGGCGATCTCTTCCATAAGATGCGCATGTTCGGCGGGATAGGGGCGCGCATGGCCGCCGGCCAGCACGGCGATCGTTCCGGTATGGAGCGTGGCGCGATGGGCGACGGCGTCGATGCCGCGCGCAAGACCGGAGACGATAATGTAATTCTCGAGCGCGAGACTGCGGGCGAGCCGCTCCGTGAAAGCGAGACCCGCCGCCGAAGCGTTGCGCGAACCGACGATGGCGACGCCGTCGCGCTGCGCGGCCCATGATGCGCCGCGCAAGGCGATCAGCGGCGGCGCGTCGGCGATTTCCTTGAGCAGCGGCGGATATTCCGGATCGACGGTGGTGACGAAGCGCACGCCAAACGCGAGCGCCGCCTCGAGCTCGCGTAGCGCCTCCTCGCGCGTGGCGATGCGGATCGTCCGGCCGCGCAAGGAGCGCGCCGCCAATGACGGCAGCGCATCCAACGCCGCGCCTGCGCCGCCAAAACGATTGATGAGCTGCCTGAAGGTGCGCGGCCCCGGTATTATGGCGCAAACGCCACTAGGGGCGCACGGTGAGCGCGGCAGCCCGATGTGGGCTTCTTCTAATTTATGTCTTCGCTAATGGGTATTTGCATCAGGCTAAGGGCGCTTTCATCGATGCGGCCAATGCTCTTGTCGATGGCAAGCCCATATGGTTCATGAACGATCCCATAAAGGAATGGGGTCTTATGGATGGTCGGGTCGTTGCCAGACCGATAAATGACGCATCCAGCAATGATGAAATTGCGTTTTCCGGACGGGATTGCATCGGATTTTCCCGTCTTAATTATTTGAGTGGTGAGAATTATTGGATCATCCTTAAAAACGATGGTCCCGACATCCGTCCAAGGGTTTTGGTTCATACAGACCCGTGGTCGTTCTTTGACGTCGGCCAGAGGAGTATTGAGTGGCGAATGGAATATTGCAGCCCAAGCATACGCATTTTTCGCGGGGACAGACCCGGAGTTTTTCAATGTGAACGAGACATCTACCTGAGCGCCGTCATCTCTAAAGATGAGAGGGCCTTTGAGTCTCGCCGTTGCATAGGACCACGCCCTTTGTTGGTTAGTGATTGCGATAGATTCGGCTTTCGCCGCCTCAGCGAGATTATGGGTATCGGTAGAACCACTATGAATTTCATACCATTGGAAGGCGGAAACGAAAACGAGAGCAAAAGTGAAAACAGCGAGATACGCAGTAAACCTCGCTATGGGGTCTGTTTGGCCCAACCACCAAAGTGGCTTCTTGGCGGATTCCTGACGTTTCTTGGAGCGCTCGGCGCGCTTGGCTTCGTATTGCTCTTTGGACCATCCCGGCATGGGTTGTCACTAAAAAGACAGAACATCGGTTTCGCAATGGTCGTCCTCGCGAGCGCTTTTTTGTTTGGCACTCCGATCATTGTCGAAATAGGTGAAGCGTTCTGCGGCTAAATGTCTTCCAAATCTATGCCAGTGAGCCCAAGCACGGCAATGGCCGCCAACAGAAACGCCGCCGAAACAGTCGCTCTTGCGAGCTTGTTGGCTACGCTCGCCTTCGTTTCAACGAAACCATGCTCTTTGAGACGTTCCGCTAGCTGCTCATAGGTCACATTGGCCCGCTTCAATTCTGCTTTTAGGAACCGAGCCGCCCGCTCGCCCCATTCCTTTTCAGTTTTTGCGAATCCCATATGCGCCTCAATCTCATTTCCTCACAAAAGTTATCATATATGAGAATTTAATATAGACAAGGATAACTCATTTGTTATCGTATCTGAGAACGCAATCTCGGATACAAGAACGTGTCGCAGCATTTCCTCCTTTCGCGGTCGGCAAAGACCCTGAGCCTTGCTCAGGTCTTCCGCATGTCCGACGCGGAAGCCGAGGCGATGTTCCGCCGCGTGCGCTGGCCCGGGACGGATGGCAAGCCGGTCTGCCCGCATTGCGGGGGCGTCGACGCCTATGACTGCCGGCGCCCAAATGGCGCGCCGCGCTTCCGTTGCCGCGCCTGCGCGAAGGATTTCAGCGTGACCAGCGGGACGCTCTTTGCGTCTCATAAGCTCCCGCTGCGCGTCTATCTCGCCGCTATCGCCATCTTCGCCAATGAGGTGAAGGGCAAGAGCGCTCTCGCCATGTCCCGCGATCTTGGAACGTCCTACAAGGCCGCTTTCGTCTTGTTGCATAAGCTGCGCGAGGCGATGGCCGAAGAGATGAAAGGCCGCGTTGTCGGCGGCGATGGCAAGGTTTGCGAAATCGACGGCGGCTACTTTGGAGGGTATGTGAAGCCCGCCAATCTCAAAGAGAACCGTCGCGATCGCCGTCTCGCGGTCAATCAATCGGGCAAGCGCCAGTGCGTCGTTATCGTCCGCGAGCGCGAGGGTGGTTCCGTTCCGGCCGTCTTCCGTTCGGAAGGCCATGCGCTGGCGTTCATCAAATCACGTATCGCCAAGGGCAGCATCGTGAACGCCGACGAAGGCAAAGCGTGGGACGCGTTGCACGGCCAGTTCGAAATGAAGCGCATCAATCACGAAGAAGCTTATAGCTTCGATGGCGCCTGCACGAACGCAGCCGAGGAATATTTCAGCCGCCTACGCCGCGCCGAGATTGGCCATCATCACCACGTCGCGGGCGTCTATTTGCTCCGCTACGCGCAGGAAGCCTCTTGGCGCGAGGATCACCGGCGCATGTCAAACTGCGAACAGGTGGCGCGTCTCGCCGGCTTGATGACGAAGAAAAAGACCAGTGCGGATTTCGTCGGCTACTGGCAACGCCATCTTGCGGCGTGATAGAAGGAAGGTTGATGGGCGGGGCCGGAATCCCCGCTTCCATCCATGTTGACGAATGGCTCCATCGTCTAGGTCAGACCTAGCACGAAACGGGAGCTATTGTCATGGTCCATGCTTTTTCTGTGAACAGAAAATGTTTGATATACAAAAAAGTAAATTATTGGCTATCAAATGGCTCAAAATCGGCTGGGGTGAAGTTTCCGCCCTTGGCGCTCTTCTTCTCACGGTTGATAGATTTCAGTGGGTTTGGCGGAGAGTATCTGATTTATTTACCGCAAAAGATGTTTGGAAATTTTTCGGCGGAGATATGATTATGTTCATATCAATTGTTTCTCATCCATTTTTTGGGCTGGGCCTAATACTAACTGGGCTTATTGGAATCCCACTGGCGATTAAATCAGATGACAACCAAAAAGTTGAAAAATTTGCACTTATTATTGGCTGGTTATTATTCGGCATGGCTTCTGCATTTATAATTGCAGCATTACTTGGAGACCGGCTATCCAACAGCGATCTTATAACCAAGGCTGGACGATTTTATATTGAAAAACATACGATACGCAGCTTATCTGATGATGATAAAAAACTAATACATAGTAAGATTTGTCCGCATAAAGACGATATAAAAGATATAACCGTATACGCAATTGATGACTCCGAAGCATATCAATACGCGGAACAGCTTTTCGTTACTCTTGGTTATCGTTTAAAGCCATTTAATCCGTTTCACGCAATTAAACCAACCACTCCTAATCTTGTTCATGGAATGCCGGTCAGCAACCGTGGAATATCTGTAGTGGTAAAAGATAAAGACCACCCTGACATACGATCTTCTGTTTTATTTGATGCATTACAAGATGCCGGAATTATTATCGAATATACAATGGAATGAGCCACCTCAATGGGATATCCCTTCGATTATAGTAAATAGGCCTTAACCCGTCTTATTCGTGACGGCGCGACTTTCGGCGTCGTCGTGATGTCGGGCGGCATGGCCGCGCGGCGGCGTTCGGGTTTTTCACCCCTTCTAGGACCGCACTTTATGGAACGCGTTGGAGGGAT